>JAJYSI010000363.1 GCA_021793635.1 Bacteroidota bacterium | reverse complement strand
AAAGCATTCCTGTATTTTCACCTTTGATAGGTTTTTCGTTTATAGTCATTACAAGTGAAAAGTTTTGATTTATAGAATAATTATCTTCTAAGTATGCAGGCAATAATTTGTGAAGCTCGCTCTTAATAGCAAGCTTAAATTGGTTATTATCATCAATAATATTTTGCTTAGAAACAGTGAAGCTTGATTTTTGACTATTACTTAACAGCTTTGCGCGCCAATAATAATCCTGAGACCAAGAATGTTTAATTTTTATATTATTTGAAGAGTTGCCGTTTAGTCCGATATCTTCATTTGCTGCGTTTCTCGATTCTAAAGGCAAATTTTTAAAAATGCCGAATGATATATTTAACGGACAATATGCTAATTGATTATTCGGGACAGGCAAAAATTTAAAGCATAGCGTTACATGAAATTCTAATAAAGCATTTTGCCTTTCTACTTCTAATAAGTATGACGGAATACGGATTGGATACGATTTAATGTAGCCGGAAGTAATGCTATCTTCCAAAACCATTGTGATGTTGTTCTCATCAGAATAGATTGAATATAATTCATTAGGAATACCATGACCGGTAAGAAATTCAGAAGGTGTTTTTAAATTATCAAACAAAAAGCCGAAATCGGGTTTGTTGGAGGAATTAATCATAAGAGCTTTTATAGTTTGCATATTAAAAGCAGGATACGTCCGGTGAATTTTAACAGCTAAATTTGCCAACAGCGGAGCGGAATAACTTGTACCAGCCGTCTTCTTAAAAGAGATTTCGGGATGTGCAGAAAGAACAGTTATGCCACTATTTTCGGAACCGATATCTAAATTATAATCACCAGCAGGAAAAATTAAATCGGGTTTAACAAGTTGTTTGTTTTTACGATATTGATTAAAAAATAAATGTTGATAGTCAAAGTGGAATTTTCTTGAATAACATGCCGGATAATCTCTGCTGGGGGTAAGGTTGATTGTATTATGGAAAGATTCAAAATTTTCAGCTTCAGCACCACACGAGATATTATTGTATGATTCCGAAGGAATGCACATGCAAGTTCTGTCCCTTTCAAATTGCTGCGTATATTGATGCAAGTTGCCGGCACCGTTATTTTCAGCTAGATGACTTATATCTAAATTACCTATTGAAATAAAAATAATAATATCCAGTTCGTAAGCCAGATTATCAAATGCGCGAGCATAATCCGAAACTTCCGAGTTAGCTTTTATTTCGTCTTTATAGCCTAGAGTGAGAACAAAAATCTTGATGCCGTGATCATGATAAGCTTTCCTAATCAAAGAAATTACTTTTGATTCCATTATAGGAGAGTTATTAGAATCAATAACCTTAATAGAAAGTAATTTTGCGTCCGCTTCAATGCTGGGAGAAAAGTTAGTGATTAATTTACTACCAAGAGCTGCGAAGGCAGCGACGCCAGTTCCGTGGTCAATGTTATCGATAATGGGACTTGTCCCGGTTGTATCAAAGTCATTATTTGTATTGACAATTAATGGAGACATTGGTGTATTATTGCTAATACCGGAATCGATTATACCAATAATGGGAAGTTCTTCATCAGGATTTGAAATAGTAAAACCATAAGTTCTTACCGGCGTGTTATAAGGAGAAGGTGCTATATGACCGGACAAAGGTGAATTAACCGTATGGATAATATCAAAATTATCAATAATGATTTTTAATTCATTTTCCGGGATATTAACTATCTCCAGAATATTGTTGAAATTGTCAAAATTATATTCAAAACCTTTTTGTCGAAGGTATTCATTAAGTGACAATTCTATCGGTGTAATTATATTAGAAAAGAGTTCGACATTATCTACTAAACTTAACCGTACATAATTCGTCAATTCATTGAACTGAATAATTCTTTCAGTCGTTAATAGTTTGAAACTTTTAATATATCTGATGTTATGATTGTATGAATCATCATTGTCAGGATTGTTTGAATTTATAAAGGTGTTTACATCATGCAAAAAAGATTCGAACAATGTTTGATTAGAAATAGCAAATAGACCGACAGTATTATATTCAAAATATTTAACGGGGACTATACCGAAATCTCTCCGGTAGTGTTCTTCAAATTCAATTGACTTGAACACATTGAAGAAATCAAGAAGTATATATTCCACATTAGCCGGAATATTTAAAGCTGCGATGCGATTTTCGCGACGTACACGTAGTTCTGAAATGAATAGTTCACGGGAGCGACGGAACTCATTTTTATGAGGAGTATAAATATTTACGTCGATTTCGTCAGTGTCTTCATTGTTAGTATTTCCAGGAAATCTTATCTTTTGACGAAGTGTAGTTACTCCTTCAAACGGATTATGAAAGTATAGATGTGATTTTCGCATAACTTTATTTATTTCTTTTTATGGTAACTTTTAACCTATTAGATTTTTAATTAATATTAAAAAAGACTTTGTTGCCCAGATTTATCATCTCCATATTTTAGTCTTCTGAAATTATAAAATTGATTTACGAATCTTCTTGTATCATCCAGATTGGTTTTCTCTTTTGGGAAAAAGCTCATCATGATTCTATTGCTATGTGAATATGAACTGTTTTTATTTTTTGGTTCTCGCGCCATTCTTTGAACAAGCGGAAGGATTATGTCTAATAATTCAGTTCTATATTTCGAACGGTTACTTTCATCAAATCCGTGAATAATATTTGTTGCGGCACCCATCATACAATCACATAGCTGAATAATATTTGATCTTTCATCAATCCGATGATCTTTCTGTAAAAATTCAATTTCATTTCTTTCAAAAGTAAAATTCGGCTCTTCTGCTTGCAATTTATGAATTGTATGCCAGGGAAAATATTCATGAAGCTGCTGCTGCCCTTGTTCATGGTATAGATTTTTGATTGCGATTTGAGAATTGCCGAAACAACTTTTTAGTGAGTATTTAATTGAACTTCTAAAAAAGCGGTTATACTTTGAATTAAAATTATTGTTAGTGTCGAATTCATCTTTATTTAAAAAGGAATCATTAAGACCAAGAAGATAAAAGTAAAATTTGACACCGCTCTTTGAAGGGTTTAGTATGTATTGAAACCATCTCTTGCAAATATTCTTTTCATCAGCGGAACTGATATCCGCCCAATGAACCGGTTTGTTGTTTTTATTATAATAAGGTGAACTCTTATCCAAGTTGTAACAAAATCTTTCGGCAATAATGTCCGGTAATAGCGTTTTATTAGCGTCTTCGATTACTATACCTATGTAATGCCAATGATGAGAAGTGTAAGGGCACTTCTTAGACATGATTTCGTCGGCGTAAATATTTACTTCTATTTTGGGTTTATTTATATCGGTGCCCCAGAAATCCAAAATCCTACTCCTTTTAGATGAGCATGCAGTTATAAAAACATTTTAATAATAAAACCAAGCATAACATCATTTACTTTCAATTGCATTTTGTACTAGTACTTCATCTGTTTGATTTAATATAAGATTTCTTAAATTTATATCACGAACTCTTAATTCTGCTTGTTTAGGATCTGCTAAGTTAAAAATCTCAATGCTTTTTTCCCCTTTTACCGTTTTACTTTGAATTAATATCTTATCATTATTATCAATCCATTTGAAATGGTCATTAGGATTATCAAAATAAGGATGTACAATTATAAACTCACACTCATCATAATTTTGTTTTTTTACTGACACAGTGTTAATCCTTCCTTTACCATCAAATCCATTACAGTAGGGACAGGATAAGGCAAGGTTAGATTCTGTAAACATAAATTCCGGATGATTATTTTCACCTTTAGGAGCTATGTGCTCGATAAATCCTTTCCCATAAATAACATGGCCACAATATGCACATTCATTTTTGTGGGAAATTTCTAAAAACGTTCTTATCCTTGCCTTAAGATTTTCTAATGACTCATGTTTTTGCGACCATTTCTTTCCTTCAAATGGTTTTAAAGTTTCAATAAAAACTTTCTCTTCGTCCATATAAACAATTCTATCAATTATTTGTTTTATCATTTACGTAGTCGTTTGCTTTTTTAATTATTTCCTTTACAGGGTCATCTTCTTTTAATGCTAAACTATTTAATCGATTAATTAATAATTGCATACCTGAATAATCTGAAGACTCAGAGGAAAGTTTACTTA
>JAJYSI010000362.1 GCA_021793635.1 Bacteroidota bacterium | reverse complement strand
TATACAAATACAAAGTGAAAGTTTCTCGCCTAAAGAACTTGAATTATTGACAATAGTTAATGATGCTATTAAAATTCTTGAACACAATGCGTCTCAAAAGGGAGTACAATTATTAAATGAAATACCTGGCGGACTTCTTGTTAAAGCAGATAGTGATATGCTTTCCATAATTTTAAGAAATCTTATTTCTAACTCGATTAAATTTTCTTATCCAACCGGCAAAATTAAAATTATTGTTTCTCATTCTGATGATAAAGTCGCAATATGCATTGTCGACAATGGACGAGGAATTCAAGAAGAATATCTGAAAGATTTATTTAAGTTTGAAAAGATATATTCTTCTTCCGGAACTCGTGGCGAAAAGGGTACTGGGCTCGGACTTACCATCTGTAAAGATTTAGTCGAAAAACACGGGGGTAGTCTCTGGGCGATAAGTAAACCGGATATTGAAACATCATTTATTTTTACTCTTCCTAAAATTTAGTCCCCTTTCACTTTAACTCCTTTTTGAATTCCATTAACCAATTCGATTATTTATTATAGCGCTACCGTCATTTCCACGATCTGCGGTGGATTGTGGCTTTCCGCGTTATGAAATTATGAAATAACGTATATTACAATAGATTACAAAATAATTATCAAATTAAATAATAACCAAAATTATTTAACTTTCTGTCATTTGTTAGTTAATTATTTTCCCATTAAATTAAATCTTATAAAAAATGGATATAGCTTTCAAATCTTTTTATATCATTATCGACATGATAAATTATTCCTTGAATTTCAATCAAAAGCTTGAACTTAAAATTAGGCTTAATTCAAAATCGTGATATTAATCAGTGAGTTAAAATTAAATTAGATTTGTAATAAATTGTCTGATTCAAAACAAAAACTACTAATTTACTTCGAATATCTTCTTAAGTATGCAAACGATATAACCATCATTGCTGACTTTAATTTTAACATTATCGATACAAACGATCTCGCAGTCCAAATCTATGGCTATTCAAAGAATGAACTTCTTAAACTATCTTTTTACGATTTAATATCCCCTGAAGCTAAAAATGATATTGAAACACAAATTAAAATTCTTAACCAAAAAGACTTTCTAACTTTTGTAATCAAGAACCTAAAAAAATATGGTTCCATTTTCATTGCAGAAGTTAAGTCGAGCTTGATCCGGCTTGATAATGAAGTTTACTATAAAATCATTGTAAAAGATATTAGCGAGCGAAATAAATTAGAAGCTCAATTATTTGAGGAAAGGGAACAGCTCCGCACTATTATTGACGCTTCACCGGCTTCCATTTGGTTCAAAGATACTAAGAATAATTTTATCCGGGTTAACAAAGCGGCAGCTGAAATCGCAAATAAAAATGTTGGTGAAATTGAAGGAAAGTCTACGCAGTTTATTTTTCCCATTGAGTCCGATAAATACTATGCAGATGACCTCGAAGTAATTAATTCCGGAATACCGAAAATTGGAATTATTGAATCCGTCACTACCGGAAATAGTGTAAAATGGATTAGAACTGATAAAATCCCATGGATCAACGCTAAAGGTGAAATTGCCGGTGTTATCGCTTTTTCTCTCGATATCACCCAACAAAAACAAACTGAAGAATTGCTGTTGCAAGAAAGCAATTTATTGGGTTCATTAATTGATAATATCCCTGATCGCATTTATGCAAAAGATCTCGAACATAGATTTATTATTTACAACAAGGCTTTAGCCAACCGGTGGGGATTTAATAATCCGCGCGAGTTAGTTGGCAAATCTGATTTCGACCTTTTCCCTTATGATGTAGCTTTAAAGTACCGCTCAGAAGAACAAGAAATCATTCGAACCGGCAAACCTATTCTTAATCGAGAAGAATCTATGACTGATTCTTCCGGTCAGACTCATTGGAGCATTGTAACAAAATCCCCATTCCGGGATGACAAGGGGAATATAATAGGTATTGCGGGTTTAAGCCGCGATATCACCGAACTCAAAGTTGCCGCTGAAGCTCTAAAGGCGAGTGAAGAAAAATACAGATCTCTATTTAATACCGCACCTCTTGGTATTGCTCATATAAATTTTAAAATGGAGATAACTGATTGTAATAATATGCTTTTGGATATTTTAGATATCCCAGAAAATGAATCTTTAGGATTTGATTTTAAAAAAATTGAGGACATAAAACTTAAGAATGCTATTGAACTTGCCTTTGCAGGAAGCATAGGATATTACGAAGGCGATTTCCAATCAATCTCTTCTCATAAAATAATTTCCTTAAAGGCAATGTTTTCTCCTATTGTCCATGAGAAAGAAAAAATATTATCCGTAGCAGGTATTTTTGAAGATATTTCTGAGTATAAGCAAATAGAAAGATTTTTCTTCCACGATATTCTAAATACTGCCGGTAATCTTAGAAGCTTTGCTGACTTACTTCAAGATAATTTATTCGATAACCAAGTAAACTCATCATTGCTTTCTGACGCACGTCAAATTGCTGCAATCTCCAATAAAGTTATACAGGAAATTATTTCACATAGGTCAATCCTTACTTCCGATAAAACAGAAATAAAACTTAACCTTACTACCATTAGTACCTCGGAATTTATCGGTGGATTAATCAGGAATATCTTTCAAAAAGCAACTGAAGTAAACAAAAAGATAATAATCGCTGATAACTTTGAAAATATAATAATTCAGACAGATCAAGCATTGCTCAACCGTGTGATTGAAAATCTTATTAAGAATGCAATTGAGGCCTCATCACCCGAAGGTATTGTTACTATTGGATGCCAAAAAGAAAATGAGCAAATCTCTTTTTGGGTTAACAATCAAACAACCATATCTGAAGAGATTAAAGCAAAAATATTTAAACGCTCCTTTTCAACAAAAGGACCCGGAAGGGGAATAGGCACATATAGTATTAAATTTCTGACTGAAAAATATTTGAAAGGAAATGTGTCCTTTTTCTCTATAGAAAATGAAGGAACCACTTTTAAAATTGTACTCCCAATTAATTTGAAATCAACAAACCACAAACCATCTTTAGATCCCTTTAAGGAAGATGATAACAAAAAAATCATAGAAAAGAAAGTTGCCTCTAAATTAGTAAAAGGAAAAAAACTACCCGATATATTACTCGTTGAAGATGATGAAATTACAACACACGTTACAAAATTATTTTCAAAAAAAGTATTTAATATTGACAGCGTAACCAATGGCCAAAGCGCAGTAGAAGCCGCAAAATCAAAACCCTATTCCACTATTCTTATGGACATACACCTTGGTAATGGAATGAGCGGTCTTGATACCTTAAAAATAATAAGAACCACCCACGGATACGAAAACATTCCGATTATAGCTTTTACTGCGTACGCAATGCAGGGATCAAAGAAAGACTTTCTTGCTGCAGGCTGTACACATTACTTAGTCAAACCATTCACTAAGGATCAATTAATCGATATACTTAACGAAGCAATCAGCTCAATTGAAAATTGAAATCTGTTGGTACAAAAAAATGGTGATTCTCATGATAATGCGGGATGTCAATCGCTTCCTCACGATGAAACGAGTATGTAATATTTATAAGGGAGCCGAAGCTCCCTTAGTACCTTATTTTTTCATAAACTTTTCAGCTATCATGTTAGGTGTCCAACCCATGCGTTCAGGTTTCCTGTAGTAAGTATCCATCTTCCCATAGCAATCATGCCGGTATCAATTGGCGGTAGCTGTAAATCTGAAGATTGCCCGGATAATAGCCGGGTTGTATCAGGTATTGGCCCCATTGCGGTCATGATTTTAGGAGAATGGCAATCGTTACATCCTCCAATATTCACAAGATATTTTCCCCTTGCTATCTGTTCTTCTGTTTATGTATTTACAATACAATCATTAACATTATACATGTGTAATGCCTCTGATGTTGTACAGCTCACATAAATTGCACAACCTACTTGATCATGAAATTAACTATAAAATCTTAAGAGGTTACTAAGGCGTTTCAACCTGCCACCAATTTCCCGCTATACTCAATCCGCCTGTATTCCATATCATTTTAGATTGTGAGGAAGTTAGTTAGGTACAACAATCAATATGGGTGTTTCGTGGAATGCATTCCGCACAGACGATTACACTTAC
>JAJYSI010000361.1 GCA_021793635.1 Bacteroidota bacterium | reverse complement strand
GTTGAGTTTATAATTACGGAATAGATTCTCTTCTTTCTTTAAAGATATAGTTTTTTCAATTTCATAGATTTATTTTGGATAGCAATGGTCTTTTAAGAATATTTCACGCCTACGGCGTTTTGGTTTGAAAAATTATTAGGGTAAACGTTCTTGTTTGGATGTCGTCTTTAAATTGACGGCAATATTTTTTAAGTTGTTATAAGCTTTACAAAATGATTTGGTGATAATAACGGGATTTATGTGAATAGGGCGGGCTCGCACTAAAAAAATTATATCACATTAACGGGAGATACGTCATGACTGACGAAGAAATAAAACGAAACTATAATAGGTATAAGCGTGTACATATCTATACAGAGATGCACAAGGACGTTTTTTATCAGTTCCCTAAATTAAAAGCTGAATTAGTAAAAATGAAAGCTTTGATGGAAAAGATTGATGAGAATTTTCTTGATCAGAATGATGAAAACCTGATAGAACTATTTAATAGTAAGATTTTTCTGGTTGAATTTGCAAAGTATATGGAAAAAAAAGAGGGAAAGATCTAAAGATGGCGGGGATAGAAGATAAAATTAAACAGCTCGTCGAAACTTTTTCAAACAATATTGATTACTTTAAATCCGGTGTATACAATGAGACCCAGCTAAGACGGGAATTTATCGATCCGTTCTTTTCAGCGCTGGGCTGGGATGTAGAAAATAAAAACGGATACGCCGAAGCCTACAAGGATGTTATTCACGAATATTCGCTTAAGTCAAAGGATGTAAGGGAAGCGCCGGATTACTGCTTTAGGATAGGCGGTACAAGAAAATTTTTTATAGAGGCAAAGAAGCCGAGCGTAAATCTGAAAGATGATATACACCCGGCATTTCAGCTTAGAAGATATGCATGGTCTGCCAAGCTGCCTTTAAGCATACTAACGGATTTTGAGGAGTTTGCTGTTTACGACTGCCGCATACCTCCGAAGAAAAACGATAAAGCTTCAACCGCAAGAATTTTTTATTACAACTTTAAAGACTACCTGATTAAGTGGGATGAAATCCATTCTATCTTTTCAAGAGACGCTATTCTTAAAGGCTCGTTTGATAAATACGCGGAGACAAACAGAAATAAAAAAGGAACGGCGGAGGTTGACGAAACTTTTCTTAAGGTAATAGAGGAGTGGCGGGAATTCCTTGCAAGGAATATTGCTCTGCGTAATCCGCAGCTTTCAACACGTGAGCTTAATTTTGCTGTGCAGAAGACGATTGACAGAATAATCTTTTTAAGAATATGCGAGGACAGAGGCATTGAAGATTACGGTCAATTGATGAACATGCTTAACGGTGCCGATGTTTACCGCCGCCTTTTGCAGATATTTACACGTGCAGATGAAAAATACAATTCAGGCTTATTCCATTTTGAAATAGAAAAGGACAGAGCGGAAAGTCCGGACGCTCTTACTCCAAATATTGAAATTGACGACAAAGTATTAAAAGAAATAATTAAGAACCTTTATTACCCGGAATCTCCGTTTGAGTTTTCAGTACTTCCATCGGATATACTTGGACAGGTTTACGAGCAGTTCCTCGGCAAGGTAATAAGATTAACCGGCGGGCACCATGCCGTTATAGAAGATAAGCCCGAGGTAAAGAAGGCGGGCGGTGTTTATTACACTCCAACTTATATTGTAAAATATATTGTTGAAAACACTCTTGGAAAAAAATTGAACGAACTGCAATCTGCGGCTTTGCAAAAGACTAAGGGGAGGGAGGAATTTGCAGCTACGAAAGAAGTAAGAAAAATAAAAATACTTGACCCCGCTTGCGGATCGGGTTCGTTTCTGCTGGAAGCTTACCAGTACCTGCTGGACTGGCATTTAAAGGCATATACCTTAAGTGAAGAAATGCTTCGCTTAAGCATGGCTGGCAAAGAGCCGAAAATTTATCAGGCTGATAACGGCGAGTACCGGTTAACTACTTCAGAAAGAAAAAGGATACTGCTGAATAATATTTTCGGAGTCGATATTGATTCGCAGGCAGTTGAAGTAACAAAGCTTTCGCTGCTGCTTAAAGTGCTTGAAGGTGAAAGCGAGCAGTCATTAACTTCGCAGTTAAAGTTCTTCCATGAGAGAGCGCTGCCGGATTTGGGCAATAATATTAAATGCGGAAACTCTTTAATCGGTCCGGATTTTTACGACCAGATGGAAATGAACTTTTTGGACGATGAGGAGAAGCTGAGAATAAACGTGTTTGACTGGAAGACAGAATTTAAGGAGATAATGGATAAAGGCGGGTTTGATGTGGTGATTGGGAATCCGCCGTATGGAGCTAGTTTTACAAAGGAAGAACTAAATTATTTGAAAGAGAATAATTATAATATTATTGTTCGTATGATTGATTCATTTATGTTTTTCGTTTATCAATCTACTAAGAAGCTTAATAATAACGGATATTGGGGGATGATATTACCTGATGTTATTTTTTATCAGTTGGATAATGAAAAACTTAGGAATTACTTGCATGATAATTTTGGTTTGAATTACTTATTAAATATGGGTGACGTCTTTGATAAGGTAACTAGACCTTCTGCGATCGTTATTTTATCCAAAATAAAATATTTCGAAACTATTATTGCGGACTTTGCAACATCTAAAAAAATACTCAAACCGATAGAAATAAAAAAAACTGAGAATTATACAATTATAAAAGATAAAATAATCAACGAAATACCTCATAAGTTGTTTGTAACTAAAAATGTCAATCACTATAAAATTCTAAATAGAATTTTAAACAATGGAATTTATCGACTAGAAAATTTCATAGATGAAGATGGGATTCAGAGAGGTGTCAGTCCAGATTATAAAGATGCTTTTATAGTCAATTCAAAAATTATTAAAGAACATAGTTTAGAAAAAGAAATATTAAAAAAGGTTGTAACAGGTGGTAAACAAGTAAGAAGATATTTTATTGATGAAGAAGATTTATGGTTAATATATACTGACAGAAATACTGATATAAATAAGTATCCTAATATTAAGAATTATATAAATACTTATAAGAATAAAATTACTTGCAAAGAAGTAAAAGAAGGTAAACATTCACTTTATAGTTTGCATAGACCACGAGAAGAGAAAATTTTTGCTAAAAAGAAAAAAATTTTGGGAGTAATTACTGAAGACGAAATCATAGTAGCTCTTGATGCATATAAATACTATGCTTCCGATGGATTGTATCTTTTCGGTTTAAAAAATGGTATAAATGAATATTACATTTTGAGTATTCTTAATTCCAAATTTTTAGTGTTTATATACAGATTATTAGCTTTAGAATCTGGAAGAGTTTTAGCTCAAGTTAAACCAACTATAATAAGCACAATACCAATACCCGCTCAAAATTCAAAAGAGTCAAACAACTTAATAGCCAAAGCGACACTTTTAGAAACTTTATTATATCAAATTCGAAAAGTAAAAACTCCCCAAGAAAAAACCGCACTTCAAAGACAAATAGACGCAGCCGACAAACAGATAGACCAGTTGGTGTATCAGCTATACGGATTGACGGAGGAGGAGATAAGGATTGTGGAGGGGATCTGAACCAGGATTTGGGAGGATTATAGGATTTACAGGATTTATTGTTTTGCAGGATTATTTGCTTAGAGGGTTATGGAATTATAAAGATTATTTTTAATTATTGAGAATAAATAATGTTATTGAGGAAATTCGAAGTTTTAATCGTGGTAATCCTAATTTCTTGTGAATCATGGTTCGGAAAATGGAGGCTAAAATGAAATGGATTGTATGTACTGCGTTGAACTACTTCGTAGTTCTTTTACTTTATGATTTTCTTTCTTCCATGCATTACATGCATGGTTATTCATGTATTACCACTTCGTGGTAAAAAAAATATATTCAAGTATCACCGCTTCGCGGTGCTCAAGCTTTGGTAAAGTTATTCTTGTATTACCACTTCGTGGTAAAACATCCATTCAAGTATCACTGCTTCGCAGTTCTGAAATTCTGGTTAGGTTATTCTTGCTTTACTACTTCGTGGTAAATAAATACATTTAAGTTTTACCACTTCGTAGTACCAAAACGTTTATAAACTGCAGAAAGAAATCCGCGAAGCGGATAAACATGAATAACTATGGATTAAATCCATAGGAA
>JAJYSI010000360.1 GCA_021793635.1 Bacteroidota bacterium | reverse complement strand
CTTTAAAATGGATACATCATTATTAAGAATTGACATTAGAACTCCAAAGCAAAATGAAACCAATTCGGCAGCCGTCTTATTAAAACAGAACGAGAAATAAATCCAGAGGATATTATGTTGTAAGGGTGTGTTTGGGAGGAGGTGGATAAACTTTTTTACGAAGGCTTTGATAAAAATACATTATAGCTGCATCTTGAAAAGCAGAATGCGGCGAAAACAGCAATTGAGAATTAATTGAAAGTTTAAATTTGCTCAACACTTTAGTAAGGCTGGCATTTTCTTTCTTATCCTTTGCACTGTCTTTTTTAACAAGCACATTAAAAATTTTGTTTAGGTTAGTTTCGTCTTTATCATGCAGACAGTAATAAATAACTTTATCTCCTGACTTTTCGGCTTTAACAATATCATACATTTCATTGTCGAATTTGAATTCATGTCCTTTTATTGTCCAATTAAAACCCCTCTGAATATTCTTAGCAAAGAAAGTAAACTGAACGAGAGATTTGGAGCTTATTTCCACATTAGCTTTTTCATTCATTTCATTTCTGATGAGAGAGCGCATCAGATAAAAAGGAATGTACATCCCGATAATGTTCAAAGAAAAAATCAAAAGTATAAATAAAGCGAAGGTTTTCTTCATTTAATGGTTACGGATTATGATAATGTTTTAATTACTATTGCCGACTGATCATCTGCTTTTTTCCCGAATGCATTTGCTTGTCCCAAAATGTAATTAAAAATATCTTTTGGGTTTTCAGAATTGCAGTTTAATAACAATGACTCTACATTTTCCAGTCCAAATAGTTTTCCAGTTTTACTCATTACTTCAATAATTCCGTCGGTTAATAATATAAAAACGTCGCCGCTTGAATAATTGATGGAATTGCTTGTGAACGAAAAATCTTCTTTGACTGAAATCGGTATTTGTTTTATTAATAATTGTTTTATTGTTTGAGTTTCTTTTTGGAAATGCAATACGGGCAAATGACCGGCTGTAAGGAATTCCGCCTTCTTATCCGGATAGAATCTAATAACACTGCACGTTACAAACATATTTTGCTTCTTCAGCTTACTCAGCACTTTATTCACATCATTTATTATTTCAACAAGTGATTTATCCTCAGTAAGTTTTGAATGAAATGCTGTTTTAAACATTCCCATTAATAATCCGGCATCTATCCCATGACCCGATACATCAGCAATATATGCAGTTGTATATTTATCATTTTCTATTAGATCAATTAAATCGCCTCCCAGTTCAAGAGCAGGGTATGATAACCCATAAACATCCAGTTCACCATTTCTAAATTCAATCGGCGGTACCAGTACATGATGCATGTTTTCGGCTAAATCCATCTCAGTCCGCATCCGTATTTGCTTTATACCTTCTAAAGTAACAAAGGTTATAAAAAATACATATCCGAGAATAGCAGTTGCATAAATTCCTATTCCATCAAATAAAAGTTTTTCTGTCTTCCCGTCTAATAGACTTCCCTTGAAAAAATGATTGAAAGGGAAAAACATAAATATGATCATAAATAAAACTGTAAACGGCAGAGCCTTTATATTCCTGGTAAATGAATACGCGAATCCAGCACCGACAATGCCTGAATATAAACACCATAATATAACTACAGGAAATGGTTCAACTAGATTGCTTACAAGATCGCCTGCAAATCCGAATAATGAAAAGATGAAGAAAACCGACAATATAAAAAGTAAGTAAGCTCTGCGCGGCAGCCTTACCCAGAACTCGTGTTTATATTTTTTTTTATTAGAAGTCAAAATGAATTTAGATTTTTGATTTGACAAACATAGTGCAAAATGAATTTAATATAAAATTAGAATTTAAGTTCGTCAGCAAAGGATTTTGAAAAGCTTATAAACTTTCAATTATGTCAAAGTAAAATAAATTATTTACTCAAATTGACCATCTAAAAAAACTGTCTGGTAAAAACCGTTGAAACGGTTATAAATAATCATTCTTAGTTTCATTAACCAACGGATTAATCCGTTGGTTAATAAGAAAAAGTAAGGTTTCGCAACCGTTTTAACGGTTTACGTCTCAAGCGGTCAACTTGAGTTATTTATGTAATCGAAGACTTAAAAAATTATATTTATTGTTTGCAGATATAATTTGTTTAGACTTTCACGAAGAACATAAAGCTACTCCGGTAAAGAGAAATTGAAGTAGAAATGAAGTTTTAATACCAGCTAAGCTGTGCCGCTTTTCACAAAATTATTTTTATCTGAAGCAAGGATTTATTTTGTTTCGTTGCTTCAAAAAATAATTTTAATTTGAATGAACTGAAAAAACTACAAAATGTATAATTTAACTCATCTATCAGATGAAGAAATAATCTCCGAAGTAATATCAGGAAACAAGGAATACTTTTCCGAAATATTGAAGAGATACAATCAAAGACTTTATCGCGTTGCCTTAAGCTTTGGAATTCAGGATGACGACTGCGAAGAAGTTATGCAGCTGGCTTATATTGCCGCCTATGAAAAGCTGCAGCAGTTCAGGGGTGAAGCAAAATTTTCAACATGGCTTATAAAAATTCTGGTTAATGAGTGCCTTCAGCTTAAAAGAAAAAAGAAAAAATCAGTTTATATAAATGAAGAAAGCCTTGTAACTATTCCAGCCGGTGATCATCTAAATCCTCAAGAAGTAACTATGGATAAAGAAAGAAAAGAAATATTGGAAAATGCTATCGAGCAGCTTCCGGAAAAGTACAAGTCTGTTTATATTTTAAAAGAAATAGAAGGCATGAGTATTTCAGAAACTGCCGATGCGTTAACCATTTCAAAAGTAAATGTTAAGGTCAGGCTTCACCGGGCAAAAAATATGCTTAAAGATGCATTAAGCAGTATTACCGATGTATCCAATCTTTATATGTTCGGGAATGAAAGATGCGACAGGCTTACAAATAGGGTAATAGACTACATCTTAAATAAGAAGTGATCCTGTCTGATTATCCCACTTATCTTTTATTTAATGAAAATGTTTTTTAGAGATTAGCATGATGAGCTTGAGACATACAAAAAGTATTTTTGACTGAGTTTGTATGTCCCAAGCAATTTTTTAGCAACAACTTTTATAAGATTAATGCAGTTTCTCGGTATGATTAACGATTGTACCTTTCAAGATTTCAGTTAATGCCTCATCAATATTATTTAATGATGTAACAATAACTTTCTTTCCGAGACCGGTGAGAGCATTATAAATAGGAGTTCCCATTCCACCGGCAATAACGTAATCGCAGTCCTTAATTATTTCTGCCATCTGGTTATGCCTATCATGATGTTCGTGGTTCATCTCATGATGCATACTTCCATGCTCATGTTCGTGGTGATGATGGGCGCCTGTATTGGCTCTTCTTTCTCTCGAAATAATTTTATCTTCGTTTGTTTCTATTATTTCAAAAAATTCCGCACGACCGAAATGCTTTGATATTTTAACTCCATCGCTGGTAGCAAAAGCTGCTTTGAAATGTATTTCATTCATTTTAATCCCTTTCTAAATTGGTTCTTCAATATGAACATTCTTTTTGATATTGTTGACGAACTCCGCCGCACTTAATGCAGCAATTGTACCGTCTGCAACAGCGGTGGTAACCTGTCGGTATCTTTTAGCTATATTATCGCCTGCAGCAAAAACACCGGGAAGATTTGTGTTCATATTTTTATCGACAATAATTTCCTTATTCTCGTTAAGTTCGATTATCCCTTCAAACATTTCCGAGTTGGGAACATATCCGATAAAGATAAAAACTCCGTCAATGTTCATCTCAAAAATACTGAAATCTTTTTGATTCTGAATTTTAATTTTTCTAAGTTTTTCATCACCGGAAAACTCAATAATCTTAGATTCCATTATGAAGTTTATCTTCGGATTTTTCTTAGCCTCGGAAACATAATGTTCAAAAGCCTGGAAATTATCGAACTGGTGAACGATTGTAACTTTAGATGCATACTTTGTTAAAGATACAGCTTCTTCAAGAGCCGAATTACCGCCGCCCAGCACAACAATTTCCTTATCCTGGAAAAAGTCGCCGTCGCAGGTTGCACAATAAGAAATTCCTTTGCCTTTAAATTCTTCTTCACCGGCAGCACCGGCAGATCTTGGTCTTCCTCCTGTTGCAATTATAACTGCACTGGCGGTGTATTCATCTT
>JAJYSI010000359.1 GCA_021793635.1 Bacteroidota bacterium | reverse complement strand
CAGCAATTATTTGAATATATAAATACGGGAGGAATGTCGGATTTAATTTTAGCACTCGGAGGAGATCATCACTTATATTTCCTGTATGATTCGGATTCAAAACAGCAAATATGGAAAAAGTATAAAAAAGATAAAGTATGCTATTCTTACGAGACAAGCAGCGACACGATTTATGAAGCTTACCATGCAAGAGTTAGAAATGCCCTTAAAATTTTCACACATTATCTCGTCGCTGACGAAGCAGATATTCCCATTTATAAAAAATCAAATAAGGAAGTAATCTGGTTCCCTCAATTCGTCGATGAAAGATTATTTAATAAATCTAAACCATTTGCTACAAGACAGCGGTCCTTGTTTTTTAAGGGCAAACTTTGGAATGAATATACTTTGAGAAGGACAATCTTACGTCCTCTTTTAGAATCTAAGTTATGTTCAATATCGGATCAGTTTTTATCAACTGGTGAACTTGTCTCGTATTACAATTCTTTTATGGGTACCATTAATCCGCCGGGAGTATTTGGCGGTTTTAATGTCCGTACATTCGAAGCTCTTGCTTGTGGTAATCTGCTCTTTCAATTTAAGCCTGAGAGCAGACCTTTGAATAATGCTTTATTTGAAGATGGCAACCATCTCATTTATTTTGATGCGAGAGATGTGAATAAACTTATCGACAATGTAAAATTGTTTGTTGAGAATCCTGAGTCTTATCAGCATATTGCTGAGGAAGGATATTCTGAAGTATTAAAATATCATACTTTGGAAAAAAGAATAGATACTTTTATTGACTGGATTATTGATAAAAAACTGCCGCAATATCCTAATTATGCAAATAAGAATTCAGATTTAATAGGAAATAAAACGATTATCCGATTTTCGACAGATGATGATTATCAAATAAATATTTCGGAAAGAGAAAAACAAACAATCAAAGTTTCGGCAATTGTTTCAACTTACAATTCTGAAAAATTTATCCGTGGTTGCCTGGATGATCTAATTACTCAGACTTTATATAAAAACGGGGGACTTGAAATCATTGTAGTTAATTCCGGTTCTGAGCAAAATGAAGAAGAGATTGTTAAAGAATATCAAAGTAATTTCAAAAATATAAAATATATAAAAACCGAGAGAGAAACAGTTTATCAAGCATGGAACAAAGGAATAAAAGAAGCATCGGGTAAGTATATTACAAACGCAAACACAGATGATAGGCATAGAAAAGATGCTCTTGAAATTTTAGCGAATGAGCTTGATGAAAACTATGAGGTAACTTTAGTTTATGCAGATTCAAAAGTCACCTCAAATGAAAATGAATTGTATGAGACAGAAAAAATATCAGGTTTCTTTTTATGGCCTGAATTCGATCCTATTAATTTATTTAGAATTTGTTATGTAGGACCCCAGCCAATGTGGAGACGATCTCTTCATGAAAGATATGGATATTTTGACGGTTCATTCAAATCTGCCGGAGACTATGAATTTTGGCTAAGGCTTGTTAAGAAAGAAAAGTTCAAACATATAAACAAAATTCTTGGCTTGTACCTCTTATCCAGCGAAAGTATTGAGCATGAAAATCAGAAAATATCACTGGAAGAATCGGCAAAAGCGCGAATGAAATATTGGGATTCTTCCTCAGAATTACCTCAACTATTCGGGACATACTTATGTTATTACGAATCTTCATCTGACCTGCCAAAATTAGTAGAGTTTTCGGTAATTATACCAACATATGATAGACCGGAATATTTAAGAGAGGCGCTTAAGAGTCTTTCCAGCCAAACTTATAAGGATTTTGAGGTAGTTGTAGTAAACGACGGCAAGATCGATGTCATAGATATTCTAAAAGAATTTAATGGCCTGCTGCATTTCCAATATTTGAAACATATAGTTAATCGGGAACGTTCAGCAAGCCGTAACAACGGTATTAAAATTTCGAGGGGTAAATATATCGTATTTCTTGACGATGATGATTTGCTCTATCCGGATCACTTAAAGACGCTGCTAGATAATTTGAATGGTGAAAAACTTGTAGTTTACACAGACGCTGTAAGAGCTAAATATGAAAAAACGGAAACAGGATATAAATTAATTAATAAATCCGTACCATATTCAATTGATTATGATAGAAACAAATTATTAATTGGAAATTTAGCGCCAATAAATTGTTTTGCTATTCCGCGCTCTAGTCTATTTAGGGCTGGATTATTTAATGAGAGCATTAATGTACTTGAAGACTGGGAATTATTATTGAGGCTGTCTGAGTACGTATCTTTTAAGCATGTGAAAAAAAATACATGTGAAGTAAGCTGGAGAATAGATGGCTCATCAACCACCTCTTCCTGTGGAAATGAGTTTGATAAAGTCAGAAAGCAAATTTATAATAAATATGAATCTGAGATAAGAAAAATTCCCAATATTGAAGAAATAACTGATGAGTTTAATAAAATTTGGAAGAATGATTTTAATCCGGATATATCGGTAGTATCAATAATAGCGTTATCGTATAACCAACTGCAATACACAAAAGAATTTATTCAATCGCTAATTAAAAATACAGTCATTCCCTTTGAGCTAATTATAATTGATAATGCAAGCGAACAGGATACTATCCGGTATCTGGAAAAAATATCCGGCTCCGACAAAAGAATTAAAGTCATACTCAACCAGCAAAATCAAGGCTTTCCGAAGGGAATAAATCAAGGTATAAAAGCAGCTTCGGGAAAATATATTGTTATTGCCAATAACGATATCGTTGTTACCAAAGGCTGGTTGGAAAGAATGATTGAAGTTGCCGAGTCTGATGAGAAGATTGGATTGGTCGGACCAATCAGCAATGCCGTAAGCGGGGTGCAGATTGATATTGATGCGAAGTATCAAAATATAGAGAAGATGCATGCATACGCAAGGAAAGTAAAGAAGAAAAATTCCGGAAAGACGATTCAATTCCCTCGTGTAGCGTTTCTTTGTACTTTAATTAAGAGAGAAGTAATTGATAAAATCGGCGGGCTGGATGAAAGATTCTCGCCAGGCAATTTTGAAGATGATGATTTCTGTCTGCGTGCGCAGTTGGCAGGCTATAAGACAGTAATTGCACAGGATGTTTTTATTCATCATTACGGATCAAAAAGCTTTTCTGCCGAAGGTACCGATAAATACAAGCAATTGCTGGAAGTAAATCGAAAGAAGTTTATTGATAAATGGGGCGGCACCCCTGAAGAAATTTGGTTAAAAGGAAAACAAGTTAAAGGAAGCAATATCATGGTTACTACAAATAAAGACGAATTCGTCGAGACGCTTGAAAAAGCATTATCCTTAATTAATGAAAAGGATTATTCTAAAGCTCTTCGTTACCTGGAAAGTTCAATTGAAATGTATGAACATTTTGATCATACAGGTCAGAATCTGGAATTAATAAATCTGCTGAACCTTGCTGGTAATATTTCTTTATTAGCGAAAGATTTTACCGGTGCTCAAAAATATTTTGAAGATGCATTGAAACTCGATAACGCTTCATCTTTTGCATGCAGCGGTTTGGGAGCGGTACTTTTTGCATCCGGTAATTATGAGGCGGCGAAAACAATGTACGAGTGGGGTGTTAAAAATGATGCTTCAAATAATGATGCACTTGTCGGACTGGCAAAAGCGAACAGACAGCTTAATCTTCCGGTCAGCGATAATAATTTATTCAAAGCAAATGATGACGGAAAAAATACCGACAATAATCCTGATACGGCAAAACTGATTGATGAAGCATATTATTTATTCAATAAAAAAGAATTTGATAATGCGTTAAAAAAGTTAACGCAGGCAGAAAGACTTTTTAACGGTCATTTAAGCAATCCAACGGATAAAAACTTTGCAGCATCTTTCTACAATATGAAAGGCTTTATTTATCTTGGACTGAATGAAATAGATAATGCAAGAAGTTGTTTTGAAAAGGCGTTAGGAATCAATCCGCAGTCATCGCAGGCATGTGCAGGTTTAGGAGAGGTTTTCTTTTTAACCGAACATGATGAGCAGGCAAAGAAAATGTACGAGTGGGCTGTGAAAAATAATCCAAGTAATAATTTTGCGGTGGAGGGATTAGCGAAAGTAAATAAACTGCTCGGCTATTCAGAAGATGATTCTTCCCTTAACGATGAATCAGAAAAAGTAAAAGAGAGCTTTGATATTAAAATTA
>JAJYSI010000358.1 GCA_021793635.1 Bacteroidota bacterium | reverse complement strand
AACCATATTAAAGCAATTGAATAGGGCTTCACGAGCATTGGGGCAACTAAAGGGTGAAGTTTCTAAAATTCCAAATTCTCAGATTTTATTAGATACTCTTACCTTACAAGAGGCAAAAGACAGCAACGAAATTGAGAATATTGTAACCACAGATGATGAAATGTACCAAGCCAGTATTGACGAAACAGTGGCTTCGGTTACTGCAAAAGAGGCGCTCAACTATTCCAAAGCCATTAAATTAGGTTTGGAGATTGTTAGAAATAAAAGCTTACTAACAGTCAATGACATAAAACGTATTCAAGAATTAATTTCACCCAATCATCCTATTCGAAAAATACCGGGAACTGTTCTAAAAAATCCCAAAACGCAAGAGGTTGTTTACACACCACCACAACATTATGATGAAATCCAAAGCTTGCTCGATAATTTGGAGCGTTACATCAACGTACCCGATTTTCACGACATAGATGCTTTAATAAAAATGCCCATCATCCATTTTCAATTTGAAAGTATTCATCCCTTTTTAGATGGCAATGGCAGAACAGGTCGTTTGCTGAATATCTTGTATTTGGTTCAGCAAGGTTTGTTGGATATTCCAGTTCTATACCTAAGTAGCTATATCATAAAAAACAAAAGCGATTATTACCGTTTGTTGCAAGAAGTACGTACCAAGGGCAGTTGGGAAGATTGGATTGTATGGATGCTAAAAGGCGTTGAACTTACCGCTAAAGAAACCATTGTTGTAGTTAATAAAATAAAATTGCTGATGGACGACTACAAAAAAGAAATCCGTAGCAATTATAGTTTCTATAGCCACGATTTAATCAATATCCTTTTTAAGCACCCTTACACCAAGAACAGTTTTTTGGAACGTGAGCTTAAAATTCACAGAAACACTGCTTCAAGCTACTTGAACACCCTTGCAGAAGCAGGATTGCTTACCAAAGTAAAAATTGGCAAGTTCAACTATTACATCAATGTTGCTTTGCTACAAATACTCAAAAACAGATGATAGACAGCAACTTAAATAAAGAAATCGATATGCACAACAAATCAAGGTTTCTTGTGCACGTTTCAAGAACATCTACAAATATTTGTAGAATGTTGTGCACGATATCAGTATATGCTTAAAGAATGGACAAATGTTGTGCACGATAAAATAGTAGAAATATGGAATTAAAAAGTTATCAGCGAAAAGTTATTGAGAATTTGGAAGAATACTTGACTTATGTTCAAGAGCATAAAAGTTTGGCAAAAGCATTTAACCAATATTGGGAAGACAAAATTGGTCCTTACAATCCATTGGATGGAACAGGAATGGAACCCTATAAAAACAACATTCCAAATGCAGCCCACGTTTGCGTAAAAGTACCAACGGCAGGCGGGAAAACTTTTATTGCCGTTAATGCATTGCATAGCATTTTTTCAGCTTACGATTCCGCAAAACCAAAGGCGGTTATTTGGTTAGTACCTTGGAGTAATTTATTACAACAAACGGTAAACACACTTTCGAATCCTGAACATCCTTATCGTCAAAAACTCAATTCGCTTTTTAACAACCGAGTAGAAATTTACCAAAAAGCAGATTTGTTGCAAGGTTCAAACTTCAATCCAACGGTGGTAAAAGACCAGTTGAGCATTTTTGTAATGAGTTTTGCCAGTTTAAGAGCCAACAACAAAGAAGATAGAAAGGTATTTCAGGAAAACGGACAGTTAGAAGCCTTTGTGTCGCAATACAAAAACAACGAACATATTTTGAGTGGTGTGGACGATACTGCACTAATCAATGTTTTACGTTACCTCAATCCTGTCTTAGTAGTGGACGAAAGCCACAACGCAGAAAGCGATTTGAGTGTAGATATGCTTAAAAACTTGAATCCTTCGTTCATTCTTGATTTAACAGCAACGCCAAAAGACAATAGCAATATTGTGAGTCTTGTTCCAGCTATTGAATTGAAAAAGGAACATATGGTGAAACTTCCTGTAATTGTCTATAACAACCACGATAAAACGGAAGTCATCAACAACGCTTTGCATTTGCAACGCAAATTGGAAAATCTTGCTAAAAAGCAAGAAGCCGAAGGCGGTAAATACATTCGTCCAATTGTATTGTTTCAAGCACAACCCAAAACCAAAGACGACAACACCACTTTTGAAAAACTAAAAGAACAATTGTTAGGTTTAGGTATTCCCGAAAGTCATATCAAAATAAAAACTGCCAATATTGACGAATTGAAAGGCATTGACTTGATGAGCAAGGAATGTGAAGTTCGTTACATCATTACCATCAACGCACTAAAAGAAGGTTGGGATTGTCCGTTTGCATACATATTGGCATCATTAGCAGACAAATCAAGTTCTGTAGATGTGGAGCAAATTTTGGGTCGTGTTTTACGTCAACCTTATGTACAGAAACACAAATCATTTCAATTAAATCTTTCTTATGTACTTACTGCATCTGCCAAGTTCAATGAAACTTTACAGAGCATTGTAAAAGGATTGCAAGAATCAGGTTTTAGTGAAAAAGATTATCGCAAAGTCGATAAAATGACGGAAGAAGAAAAGAAAACGGTTACAACTGACCCAGTTGAATCTTTCCTTTTCCCAGAACAACAAGCCGAAGAACAAGAAGAAACGATAGACAAAAACAGAGTTACGTTTGACCCAAATGCAGACGATTCAGCAACTGAAACGACTACGGTAATTACAGAAATTGAAACTATTGCGGAAGAGCAAAACCGACAATTGGAAGAGCAAATTAAAGAACAGGAAAAACAACCTGTTGACGAAAATATATTCCAAGAAATGGGTGCAAAAGTAAAACGGTATAAGGTCAAAGAATCTAACAAAGATTTTATCGATAAAATTGAATTTCCGCAATTTTTCATCAAGGTAGCAGCAAGTGATATTTTTGGAACGGATGAAGAATTACTTAATCGCGAATCATTACTCAAAGATTTTAAGCTTTCAAATGAAGACATTAAAATTGATTTTGACCAAATTTCATCTGACTTGTATAAAATAGACTTAGAGGAAGCCAAGAAAGATGAATTCAGACCATCTTTTACCAAAATTGAAGATAGTATGGTAAAAGACCCAATTGCAGAATACATTTTAGCCAAACCAAAAGAAAACCAAATAACGGACATCACACATCAAATGATGCAGATTATTGGAAATATGTACCCAATTCCCGACCAAGAAATCAAGGTTTACATTGGACGCATTTTAAAAAGTATGAACACCGAACAACTTCGAGATATTTTAGTAAGAAAGTGGAGTTATACGGATAAAATAAAAGGTAAAATCCGCCAATTGGCTGATTCGTACGCAGAAGGTCGTTTTATGGACTTATTGAAATCCAAAAAAATAAACACCAAAGCAAATTGGAAATTAGGCAACGAAATTGTGCCAGGAAATACAGGCTCATCCATTGGAAATTCACTTTACGAAAGAGAAGGCTCAATGAACGGATTTGAAGAACGTGTTGCAATGGAAATCGGAACTTCCTCAAATGTTGCATTTTGGCATAGAAACTTAGAACGTGGAAAAGGATTTTACATCAATGGATTTAAAGCCAACCACTACCCTGACTTTATTTTACAAACCAAATCGGGCAAAACCATTTTAATAGAAACCAAAGGCGACCATTTAGATGGCTCAGACAGTGAAGCGAAATGCCGACTTGGAAACGAATGGGAAAGGCAAGCAGGAAATGACTTTGCCTACTTTATGGTTTTTGACAAGAAAGAAATTAAAGGAGCATATACGTTGGACAAAGCAAAGGAATTGATAAGTAAAATGTAAAGCCCACGCTATTTGTAAGCACATTTAAAAGCCGCACCAGCCAACGCTCGACCAAAGCTTTTAAAAGAGCTTCCAAAGCCAACGCAAGACAGAAACGACATTGAAAAAAGAAACGAAAATAAAAAACACCGAACGCACAACAATGGCTATACGTAATGCGGGCGAAAGTGCTGATATGAAAGTAATTACATTAAATAAACTAACTGCTAAACGGAAAGTGAAGTGCCTTGAAAACCCGCACTACGCATAGCCTTGACCGTTGGCGGTAATTTGAAGAAACGATTAACAACGAAAAACATTCAAGAAAATGAAGCTATAAGCAACTGTAAGATAGAATAAGAATTGAAATATCCTTTACTACGCTAAGTAGAAAGGAC
>JAJYSI010000357.1 GCA_021793635.1 Bacteroidota bacterium | reverse complement strand
AAATGTGAACGCAGTAGAAATGGAAGCCGCCTCGTTATATGCATTTGCAAAATCTAAAAAGAAGAACGTGGTTTGTTTCGCCCACCTAACCAATACGATGGCTGTTAAGGAAGGCGATTTTGAAAAGGGAATTGAAAATGGAAGTATAGAATCGTTGGACATAATTTATTATACAGCTAAATCTTTGAGCAAAAAGTAAAAGAGATAATAAATGAAAATACGTGAAAGCGGCATGCCGAAAGAAACCTACTGGGAATCATTCTTTGATGTTCAAAATATCTTCACACAGCTTCAATTAGATGATAAAATTAATGATGTAGCTGAATTCGGCGCCGGTTACGGAACGTTTACAATCCCGGCGGCAAAAATTATCAAAGGCAAATTACACGCCTTTGATATTGAACCGGAGATGATTTCTATTCTTAAAGAAAAAATTATTAAAGAAAAAATATCGAATATCAAAATTCAACACGTTGATTTTGTAAAAGAGGGGACAAAGCTTAATGATGAGTCGATTGATTACGCAATGCTCTTTAACATTCTTCATGCAGAAGATCCGGTTTCATTGTTGAGGGAAGCTTATCGAATCTTAAAACATGAAGGCAAAGTGGGAATAATTCATTGGGTTTATTCTGAATCAACACCAAGAGGTCCTTCACTTGATATTAGACCAAAACCGGAACAATGCATTGAATGGCTTAAGCAAGCAGGCTTTAATCTTGGCAGCGATATTATTCAACTGCCGCCATATCACTATAGTATTGCCATTTAAATCTTTGTTTTTTATGTCAAGATATTCTTATGATAAATTTTATTGCGTTTCATTCAAAATTCATCCGCCGCGGCGGATTCATAATTCAAAATTGCGGCTTGCCGCGCTATGGAATTGTGGGAATAAAAATTTGATTGCATGAGAGCATAACTGCATGCAAACATGCTTCTTTATTTACAATAACAAATAATAATAAACTATCAATTACTCAATTTAATTTGGAGAACAATAATGAAATATCTTTTTATAATTAACGATGCACCTTACGGAACTGAAAAAGCATACAACGCGCTTCGCCTTGCTATGACAATTCAAAAAGACTTCCCGGAAAATGAAGTAAGAATTTTTCTTATGGCTGACGCAGCAACCTGCGCTTTGCCGAATCAAAACACTGCAAACGGTTATTACAATATCGAACGAATGCTTAAATCTGTGTTGAACAAAGGCGGGCAAGTTAAAATATGCGGCACTTGCGCAGATGCTAGAGGAATAAAAAATCTTCCACTAATTGAAGGCGCACAAATAAGCACAATGGCTGAATTAACCGCATGGACAGTTGAATCGGATAAAGTAATAACATTCTAAAAGGAAAAAATATGTTCAGAAAAATAATTACTTCCTTTGTCCCTGCAAAGAAAATGATTGATATGTTTACCTACAAAATAGTGTCAAATCAATCAATCGAAAAGATTGCAGATAGAGTTCAAACAGAATGCGATAATTACAAATTCGCATTACTTAAAACATACAACTATCATGAAATTGTTGAGAGCAAAGGCTTCCCGATAAAAAGGAAAGTTTACATTTACGAAATTTGCCAGGCAAAGACTGCTTCGCTTATGCTGACTGATTATCCTGGCTTCTCGATTTTCATGCCGTGCAAATTAGCAATTTATGAACACGACAATAAAACAATTATTTCTACTATGGATATGAGCATCATGCTTAAAGCTGTAAAAGCTAATAATGAACTCTACAATAATGCAGTCTCATTATTTGATACTTTAAAATCATTATTGAATTCCTTAGCCAAGGCTTAAGAACCTAATTAGATTATTCAAATGAGATAAAACTTCATATAAGAAATATTAAATGGTGGATTGAATAACACCTCAATCCGCCATTATTCGTAAAGGCAAATTTATTTTGTTCTACTGAGAAAATATTTTTTCATTTCATCACTCTCATTGCATTCAGTATTGCAATAATTGCAACTCCCATATCTCCGAACACCGCTTCCCACATTGTTGCTATTCCAAATGCGCCCAGAAGGATGAAGAATAATTTTACTCCCATTGCAAAGCCGATGTTTTGCCAGACAATTTTTCTCGTTCGTTTTGCAACTTCGATTGATTTTACAACCTGCATTGGCGAATCAGTCATCAGCACAACGTCTGCTGTTTCAACTGCCGCATCGGATCCGAGAGCGCCCATTGCAATTCCAACATCTGCACGAGCAATTACCGGCGCATCGTTTATCCCGTCTCCAACAAACGCAACTTTTCCATTGTGCACTGAGTTTAATAATTTTTCAATATGCTCAACTTTATTTTCCGGCAGAAGCTCAGAATAATATTCTTTGATGCCAAGCTTATTAGCATAAACTTCTGCGGCGCTTTTGTTATCCCCGGTAAGCATAATTGTGTTAACTTTTAATTTATTAAGTTCGGCAATTGTTTCGGCGGCTTCATCTTTTAATGAATCCGATATTACAATGTAGCCCGCATATTTTTTATTTACTGCTACGTGAACAACTGTTCCTAAAACATCGCATTTATCGTGTTTAATATTTTGTTGGTGAAGCAACTTATCGTTTCCAACCAAAATTTCATCACCGCCTGTCCCGTATTTATCGGGATTTACTTTTGCTTTTATACCGTGACCGGAAATTTCTTCTACTTTTGTAATATAGTTTTGCTGAAGTTTATTATTGTGGGAATCCTCCAAAGGTGTCCATTCGAACATCGCTTCGCGATATGCTTCCAATATTGATTTTGCTATAGGATGATTTGAGTGTGCTTCTGCATAAGCAGCATATTTCAAAATATCTTCTTGGCTGAATCCGTTAGCTGAAACTATTTCTGCAACTTTAAATTCACCTTTAGTTAGTGTCCCGGTTTTATCAAAAACAACCGTTTTAATTTTTGTAAGTGCATCGAGATAGTTTGAACCTTTAACTAAAATTCCTTTTCGTGAAGCGCCGCCGATTCCGCCGAAGTATCCGAGCGGAATGCTGATTACCAAAGCACACGGACAAGAAATTACAAGGACCACCAATGCTCTGTAAATCCAATCTGTAAATGTTTGTCCTGCAAAAAATAATGGCGGAATTACAGCAAGAAGCAAAGCGCCGAATACGACAACCGGCGTGTAGTATTTTGCAAATGTTGTTATGAATTTTTCCGTCTCTGCTTTTTTGCTGCTTGCATTTTCAACTAACTCAAGAATTTTTGAAATGGAAGATTCACCAAATTCTTTTGTTACCTTAATTGTCAACAGCCCGCTTTTATTAATCATTCCCGCTAAAACCGTTTCATTTTCTTTTACTGAACGGGGCACAGATTCACCAGTGAGCGCCGAAGTATCAACAAAAGAATTTCCTTCAATAATATTTCCGTCTAATGGAATTTTTTCTCCCGGCTTCACTACAAATATTTGTCCCGGATGAACTTCAGTTGGCGAAACTCTTTTAACATCGCCGTTTATTTTTATGTTTGCGTAATCCGGTCTTATTTCCAATAATGCTTTAACAGATTTGCGGGAACGGTTAACGGCAATATCCTGAAACAATTCCCCGACGACATAAAACAGCATAACAGTAACAGCTTCCGGCATAGCATCAATTAGTATCGCACCAGCTGTTGCTATTGTCATTAGAAAATGCTCGTTAAAAACTTTTCCTTTAACAATACT
This sequence comes from Bacteroidota bacterium, assembly GCA_021793635.1. The sequence continues at coordinate 518 of JAJYSI010000357.1, read as the reverse complement.
TCTTGCTGCGCCTCTTAATACGCCCCATCCGCTGATTAAATATGCCGGAAGAAAAACTAAATACTCTACAATGCGGAAAGGAGTATTATGGATTTTTTTCTCGAAGATTAATCCAACAGCTAACAATAGAACCGTTAGAAATATTTTTATAAATTCCTCTTTGTGTTCTTCAAATATGCTTTTTGATGAAGCCTGTTTCACTTCTTGGAAGTCTTCTATTGTAACTTCCGGTTCAATCTCTTTTATTTTTTGTTTTACTTCTTCTATGTCCGGCGTATCAATCTGCATAGTTGAGTTAGCAAAATTCACCGAGACAAATTTAACCTGCTCAAGCTTCGCAACGCCTTCCTCAATCTTTGCTGCACAAGATGCGCAGTCGATATTTTTTAATTGATACTTTTTCATCATAATCCTATTGCATTAATTTTTAAAGAATAATTAGCGATTCATTATCAATTTCTTGGCGCATAATAAATTATACCAACACCTAATAATGCGACTATTGCACCTAAGATCGG
>JAJYSI010000356.1 GCA_021793635.1 Bacteroidota bacterium | reverse complement strand
TTCATTTGGTTAATATTATTTGAGTTTGTTATTCCCGGTAACGGTTTTTTGCCAAAGCCCTCAATAGTTTTCCTTTCTTTTGGTTCACTTATAAAAGATTATCATCTCTGGAGGAATTTTGGGGTTACAGTATCCGAAATCTATTTTGCACTGATAATTTCTTACTTCGTAGATTGGCTTTTGTGTAAATATATCACAGGGAATGACTGGTTTTTCAGCGCTTTGGATGCTTTCTATAAACTCTTCAAATTCCTACCTGTAGTTATCTTGGGAATGTTTTTGATTTTATGGTTTCCGAATTCAAACTTTAACGGAGTTATCTTTGCGCTGCTAATTTTTATAATCCCAATGGCGGTGAAGGTAAAGGAAGAATCATATAAGGTCAAACCAGAATATATCGATGCGGCAACTTCTCTTGGCGCCGGCAAAAATGAATTATCCAAGAAAGTCATTTGGAAAGCTGTGCAGCCTTCGCTATTAAATTACATTTTTGAGCTTCACTATTTAGCCTGGCTACTCTTAATTGTTTTTGAATTTATGAAAGGCGGATATGGATTGGGCTCAATTTACCGGGATGCTTTACGCTATAAAGATTTATCTGCATTATTCTCGATTTCTATTATAACGGGAATTACAATCTTTGCCGGTTTTTATTTACTCAAATATTTTAAGAATAAATTTATTCACTGGAGTAATTTTTGAGCGGTATGAATGCGCTTTTAGAAATAAAGGATCTTTCAAAATTTTTTCACGGTCCTGCCGGTTCTAGGATTCATGTATTAGATGGAATTAATTTTGTAATCGACTCCGCCGGAAATGACGGCAGATTAACTTCAGTATTATCTCCAGCCGGAGCAGGTAAGACAACCCTTCTAAAGATTATATCTGCCCTCGAAAAACCGTCTGGTGGAGAAGTTATTCTTAAAGAGAAAGAATATTTACAACCGGATGGAAGTATAGTTTATATTCCCGAAAATGCATCTTCATTCCCCTGGATGAGTGTGAACGAAAATATTGAATTTTCTCTTAACTTAAAAAAGATCAGCAAGGAAGAGGCTAAGAAAAGGAAAGATGAAATAATTCCATTAGTTGGCTTAGGTGGATATGGGAACCATTATCCTCATGAAAAAAGCTCAGGGTTTAGATTCAGAATATCGCTTGCCCGCGCACTTGCAATTCAGCCGGAAGTAATTTTGTTGGACGATTGTTTCAAAACTCTTCACAGTGAAACTAAGAAAGAGCTGCATGATTTAATTAAATCTATTAAACTACAGTTAAACGTAACTTTTATTCTTGCAACATCAAATATTTCTGAAGCCATAGACCTTTCCGGTAATATTTTGTTGTTGAAAAAAAATCCCGGTAAAATATTTCGCCAAATTAATGTGATTGAATTTAATAAAAACCATCAAGGCGAAGATAAAAATGTTTCTCTTAAATCGGAGATTGAAAAGTCTTTTGAACATGCCGACGGAAGATAGAAGTCAGAAGTCAGAAGACAGAAGACAGAAGACAGAAGTCAGAAGACAGAAGTCAGAAGTCAGAAGACACTGACTCCTGACTACTAACTTCTTACTCCTTCTATGATAATGGATGCGTAAAGTAACTTAATAAATAATTCAATCGAAGCTATTCAATGAAAAATAAAGTTGAAGAATTATTAAAGAAAAAAGAAAAGGCGAAGCTTGGTGGGGGGCAGGAGAAAATCGACAACCTGCACGCAAAGGGAAAACTTACCGCACGCGAAAGGATTGAACTCCTTGTTGACGAAAAAAGTTTTGAAGAAATCGATATGTTTGTTAAGCATCGAGCTACTGATTTTGGCTTAAGTAAACAGCATTTCCCAGGGGATGGGGTTGTTACAGGCTTTGCTAAAATTGACGGAAGACCCATCGCTTTGTTTAGTCAGGACTTTACGGTTTTCGGCGGCTCGCTATCTGAAACTCACGCTGAAAAGATTGTTAAAATAATGGATATGGCGATGAAGCTTGGAATACCGGTTATTGGCTTAAATGATTCCGGCGGAGCTCGAATTCAAGAAGGTGTGGTTAGTTTAGGAGGTTATGCGGATATTTTTCTTCGTAATACTTTAGCATCCGGTGTAGTACCGCAAATTTCTGTCGTAATGGGCCCATGCGCCGGGGGAGCAGTATATTCGCCTGCAATTACCGATTTTATTTTCATGGTAAAAAATTCCAGTTATATGTTCGTAACAGGGCCTAACGTAGTTAAAACCGTTACGCACGAAGAAGTAAGCTTTGAAGATTTAGGAGGAGCAGAAACGCATGCATCTAAAAGCGGCGTAGCTCATTTTATCTATGACAATGAAGTTGAAACATTATTAAATGTCAGACGATTGCTGGGGTACTTACCCTTAAACTTTAAGGACAAGCCTGAGGATAAGGAATTTGATTTTGAAAATCTCAAACCGGAATTAAAGTTTGACGAAATCATTCCCGATAGCCCCAATAAACCTTACGACATGAAACAAATTATCAATTTGCTCGTAGACAATGATGATTTTTTTGAAGTACATGCAAATTACGCTGAAAATATAATTACAGGCTTTGCCAGAATGGGTGGAATATCGCTTGGAATCATTGCAAATCAGCCTGAGGTTCTTGCAGGAGTGCTTGATATAAATGCCTCGGTAAAAGGAGCTCGCTTTGTACGGTTTTGCGATGCTTTTAACATACCAATTTTAGTTTTGGAAGACGTTCCCGGCTTTCTACCGGGGACAGAACAAGAATGGAACGGCATAATCCGTCACGGAGCTAAATTACTTTATGCCTTTGCTGAAGCTACGGTTCCAAAAGTTACAGTTATTACGCGCAAAGCATACGGCGGCGCTTATGATGTAATGAATTCGAAGCATATCCGGGGAGATTTTAATTTTGCATGGCTTTCGGCAGAAATAGCTGTAATGGGACCTAAAGGCGCGGTAGAAATTATCTTCAAAAAAGAAATTGCAAGTTCGGCAAACCCTGAAGAAGAATTGGAGAAGAAACTTTCAGAATATATTGCCAAATTTGCCAATCCATATATTGCCGCCGAACGGGGCTTTATCGACGATGTTATAGAACCAAAGGAAACTAAACTAAAACTTATTCAAGCTTTTAGATTATTGAAAACAAAAGTCGATACAATTCCCCGGAAGAAGCATGGGAACATCCCGCTTTAAGTTGGATTTTTCGTTTTTTAACTTGTTGAATTCACGTTACGCATGTTTTTTTCCCTATTGCCCAGTCACCTGCCTAATAAAATTAAACAATTAAATTGAAATGTTATTACTATATATAAATAAACAAACAAATTATGGAGATTAAGCTTAAATTTGATAAGAGTTAGGTTGACAATAGGCATACATTATTGTTAAGTTTAAAATAAAAAAAGCGGCAAGATGAAGTATTTTGAATGGAATGAAGAAAAGAACGATAAGCTTAAAAGTGAAAGAAATATTTCGTTTGAAATAATGGTTAGTCAAATTGAATTGGGACATCTGCTTGATATTATAGAACAACCTAATAAAGAAAAGTATGCAAATCAAAATATATATGTGATTGAATATGAGAAGTATGTTTATTTAGTTCCGTTTGTAGAAGATTCAGATAAAGTATTTTTGAAAACAATTATCCCAAGCAGAAAAGCGACTAAAAAATATTTAGAAGGAGAATAAAATGAAGTTAGACAAAGAAGAGCAAGAGTTATTGAAATCATACGAAAAAGGTGAATGGAAATCAGTAAAGGATTTGGAAAAGAAAAAGTTAGAATATCAACGCTATGCTAAAAATACGGCTGCTAAAAACAAAAGAATTAATATTCGACTTACTGAGAGAGACTTAGCAAACCTAAAAGCTAAATCATTAGAAGAAGGAATGCCCTATCAAACACTAGTCGCAAGTATAATTCATAAATATATTTCCGGAAAATTTAAGGAAGCATAAACATAATTTATAAAAATGGGCTAACCAGTGACTCAAGGCGACAGCGTATTCGCCTTCGGCATTTTAGAAATATTCTGGTTGGTTGTTCCCCCGCCGTTTGCGCATAGGCGTCAACCTAAGAATTTATATATCTAGAACAATGAGGATAAAATTATCATAAATTCGCACTAATACTAAGGAATTTGTTAATCCTCTACGAGGATTTATCAATACTAAATGAACTCTTTTCTACAATAATTTGACCTCTACGAGGTCAAATTATTGTAGAAACAAAT
>JAJYSI010000355.1 GCA_021793635.1 Bacteroidota bacterium | reverse complement strand
AACTCCTAAAGGGACTATACCGATGTCAGTATTAGGATTTCTTCTGCTTTCCGCAGAGGAAAGGATATCTGTAATAGAAAGAATAAGCAAAATAATTCCACCCGCAATTCTAAAATCATCAATAGTAATACCTAAAAAGGTGAGAATTAAATTTCCGCTAATTAGGAAAAGATTTGCAACTATAAATGCAGTTATAAGGGCTTCAAGAACCAATTTCCTTATTTTTTTTCCTTCAATACCATGTGTGTAGCCAAGGAAAATCGGGACAGTACCGATTATATCAATTGCCACAAATAATGGGATAAAAGAAAGAAAAAAGACCTGAAGGTTCATAAATATCCGTTTAAAATAGAAGTCAAAAATGTTTTAAGAAATATAATACATTTTTTTAGCTAATTAATTGACGGATTTCATTGCTCCAACTATTCTACTAGTATCTAATGCAATAACAAGCTCTTCATTTGTAGGGATTCTTAATACCGGAACTTTGGAAGAGGACTTAGAAATAATTTCGTTGTTTGAATTATTTCTTTCTTCATCAAGTTCAATTCCAAGGAATTCCAAATTGCTGCACACTTCTGCTCTTACTTCGGAAGAATTTTCACCTATACCTCCGGTAAACACAAAAGCATCCAACCCGCCCATTGCCGCAGCATAGGAGCCAAGATATTTTTTGATTCTATAACAAAAAATATCAAAAGCATATTTAGCTCGCTTATTCCCTTCTTTTATGGCGGCAATTAATTCCCTCATATCGCTGCTAACGCCGCTAATTCCAATCAAACCGCTATGTTTATTAAGGAGAGTTCCGGCTTCGCTTAAAGAAAGACCTTCCTTCCCCATTATATAAAGAATCAGTGATGGGTCTGCGTCACCACTTCTGGTTCCCATAATCAACCCCTCAAGTGGTGTAAAGCCCATAGACGTATCGACCGATATTCCGTTTTGAACAGCCGACATACTGCAACCGTTTCCAAGGTGAGCGGTAACAATTTTTAGATCATTTATATTCTTTCCCAAAAGCTCTGCGGCTTTATGAGCGACATAAGAGTGAGATGTCCCGTGGAATCCATACTTTCTAATTTTGTGTTTCTTATAAAGTTCATAAGGTATACCATATAAAAAAGATTTAGGTGGCATTTTGGTATGAAACGCGGTATCAAAAACAGCACATTGAGGAACGTTAGGTAAAATTCTTTTTACAGCTTGAATACCCTTAATATTAGACGGGTTATGAAGTGGCGCTAATTCGATATTATCCTGAAGTACTTGCATAACTTCATCGGTAATCAAAACAGAATCGGAGAAAGTTTCTCCTCCGTGAACAACTCTGTGACCGACGGCTTCAATATCATCCTTAGAATCAATAACGCCATGATTTTTGCTAAGGATTACTCCAAGCACGTATTCAATCGCAATAGTATGATCTAATATTTCTCCGACTATTTTTATTCCATCTCCGTCATAGCGAGAATGTGAAAGCACTGCGCTGCTCATTCCGATTCTTTCTACAAGGCCTTTTGCAAGGGCAATTTTTTCTTTTGTGTCGATAAATTGATATTTAATAGATGAACTGCCGCAGTTTAGGACAAGAATTTTCATGTTATTTTCTTTACAAATTTTTAGTTGATTACTTTATGCTACAATTATTTCCGGAATAATCTTTCCATTTTCATCGTACTTATAGAAACCTTCACCGGTTTTTTTACCAAGCTTTCTTTCTCTAACTAATTTTCTAAGGATAGGGCAAGCACGGTAACGGGGTTCGCCGAGAGTTTTCCAAAGAGTTTCCATCCACGCGAGGACTTCATCAAGTCCCATCATATCGGCCATTTCAAGTGGTCCATACTGGAAATTATATCCAAGCCTCATTGCAGTATCAATATCAGGAGCAGTAGCGACGCCTTCGAGTAAGATATACATCGCTTCATTAAGCAGGGGGACAATAGCACGAGTAGTAACAAATCCGGGATATTCATAAACTTCGACAGGGGTCTTCCCTATTTTAGCGGCGAAAGCTTTTACCAATTCAACAGTTCTGTTAGAAGTATGCAAACATTTAACTAATTCGACCATAGGTATTTTGGGAACAGGATGAAGGAAGTGCATACCGATCATTTTTTCAGGTCGGCTTGTAGTTTCAGCCAGCTTTGTAAGACTTAAAGTAGACGTATTTGAAACAAAAATAGTATCTTTTTTTGCAATAGAATCAAGTTCCATAAAAATTAATTGTTTCAGATTGAAGTCTTCGTCAACTGCTTCAATAATCAGATCATATTCATTAACTGAATTTAATGACAGCTCCCATTTTATACGCCCAAGGATTGATTTTTTTTCTGATTTAGTCATAGCCCATCGTTTTATTTCCCTGTCGATTGATTCGGCTAGGTCTTCCTTAGATTTTTGCAAATGCTCCGCATCCTTTTCAATAATCAGGACATCCATCCCAGCAGCAGCGATAGTATGAGCAATTCCCTGCCCCATGACTCCTGCGCCGATAATTGCAACACTATTGATATTACCAACATCAGATTGAACCGATTTGGTTTTACTTAAAAGATCCTCTAATCTAATATTTTCATTTTGCATTAAAATTAACCCTAAATAATTCCACTTTGAATTAAATAACTTTATAATTTAGAAATCTTTTTTCCTAAATATGGCAACCGAAATTCCCAAAGTTAAAACTAAGAATAACAACGAAGTTAATATCGGTTGGTAATTAGTAATACCATGTCCGGAAGCCAGATCATAATTTGTTTTTCCCATTAACTCGGAAGTTTTTGGTAAAAAATAATAAGCGAAGTCAATCAAACCTTTTATAAAACTACTCTGAATCAAAACGCTTAGCGTATATTTTGCCGTGTACAATGCCGGGCTAACAATCAAGAATAATAGATACGCAATCATCATGCCAAGGGTAGAGCTTTTGGTTATGATACCGAATAAGACAATTATAGAGTAAAGAATTGAAAAGATAAAAGTAATTGTAAAAATGGTCAAAAGAAATTCAAAGTTCCAAATTGAAAATTTAAGGGAAAAGATCAGCCACACTCCAAGGATTAAGAAGGCGATATTTAGAAATACAACAAGAATGCCGCCGAAGAATTTTCCAAGAAGCAGTTGCTCACGGGAAATGGGTTTTGATAAGAGCAAATCGATATTTCCTTTTTCGAGCATAATAGGGATAAAACTTGCGCTTGAAAAAATTGAGAGTAACAGACAAATCAGAGTAATGGGTGAAACGAACATCATTTCAAGTGAATTTACCGCAGTAAACACATTCGGCTGCATTCCCGGGGCGAACATCTTTTCAATTCCAGTTAGATATAGAATCAGACCGACAAATATTATAGTCAGTATTGAGATTACAAAAAAGAAAATAAAAACTTTTCTTGCTAAGGCTTCGCGAAGGGAGTACCAAGTTACCGTTATAATATTTTTCATTTGAGACCGCCTTTTTCAGATTCGCTAATAAGTGAAATAAATATTTCTTCGAGAGAGTTTTTTTGTTGAACAATTTCCTTTACCATTATACCTTCACCGCGGAGCTTATCCAAAACATTATTCAGCTCATTAGCGTCCGAGACCTTCAGATTACAATAACCGTCATTTAATTTTGATATTTGAATAATACCCTGGTATTGTTTGATAAAGCTATCAACATTGCTTCCTTCCAGGTTTAATTTATACTCTTCATTTTTTTGAGTTAATTCCTTTACCGTGCCTTCACGGATTAACTTTCCCCTATTTAGAATTCCTACCCGGTCAGTAATTAATTCGACTTCAGACAAAAGGTGGCTATTAAGGAAAATAGTTTTAGAGCGTGATTTTAATTCAGTCAGAATATCGCGAATTTCTTTTCGTCCGATTGGGTCTACACCATCGGTAGGTTCATCAAGAAAAATTAATTCCGGATCGTTTAGCAAAGCCTGAGCAAGCCCTAATCTTTGCATCATTCCTTTGGAATAATTTTTCACTTTCGTTTTCTTCCACTGAGAAAGATTAACCAGCTCCAAAAGCTCATCTATTTTTTTCTTTAATAAATCCCCTTCCATTCCGGAAAGCTTACCGAAAAAATCAAGCACCTCCCCGCCTGTAAGGTAAGGAGGATATTTATGATTTTCGGGTAAATATCCGATCCTAGACTTTATTTTATAACCAGAAATATCTTCTCCTAAAATTTTAGCGCTTCCGGAGGTAGGAAAGGTTATTCCTAAAAGCA
>JAJYSI010000354.1 GCA_021793635.1 Bacteroidota bacterium | reverse complement strand
GCAAAATTAGATGAAGACTTAGCAAGAGATTTTAAGACCCTCGGATTTGAAATGCTAGAAGGTTTCGGAATGACGGAAGCGGCGCCAATGATAACCTTTACACATCCCGGCAAATGGAAAATTGGTTCAGCAGGTATTCCATTATCATGCTTAGAAGTTGCGACTAAAGATGGTGAAATAGTTGCACGCGGACGTAATATTATGCAAGGCTACTATAATCGCCCTGAAGAAACAGCCGAAGTACTGAAAGATGGCTGGCTATATACGGGTGATCTCGGTTACTTAGATAACGAAGGATTCATTCACATAACAGGACGCTCTAAAGAAATTATCGTTTTATCGAACGGGAAAAATATTAATCCCGAAGAAATAGAAAATAAAATTAAGGAACTTTCAAACTATATAGCAGAAGTCGGTGTGTTCATGCTGAATGATATTTTAACAGCTGTAATCTATCCGGATTTTAAGAGGCTCGCAGAAAATTCAATCCAGAATATTGAAGAATTATTCCGGTGGGAAATAATAGATAAATATAACCACAGTGTTTCTTCCTACAAAAAAATCAACAAATTTATTCTCTATAAAGATGAACTGCCCAAAACAAGACTTGGAAAAATACAGCGTTTCAAATTAGCTGCCATAATTAATGAAAATGCAGGGATCAAAAAGCGAGTATTAAATGAACCACAATTTGAAGAATATCTAGTAATTAGGGATTTTCTAAAAGAGCAAAAGAAAAACGACATTTCTCCCGATGACCACTTCGAAATCGACTTAGGACTTGATTCGTTGGATAAAGTGAACCTTCACGTTTTTCTTGAATCAACTTTTGGCATTAAAATTCAGAATGATGTTTTAGTTTATCATCCTACTGTTGAGAAACTTTCCCAATTTATGAAAGAGAAAAAAAACCGGCTTACGGTTGAAACAGTTAAATGGGCTGAAATATTTAAGGAAAAAGTAGAACTTAAACTTCCCAAAAGTTGGTTCACTCAGAATCTTTTTAAGAATATGTCGAAGATTTTATTCAAACTTTATTTTAGGCTGAAGAGTGAAGGAACGGAAAATTTGCCCGAAAGTCCGTTTATTATTGCTCCTAATCATCAAAGTTTTTTTGACGGATTATTTGTCTCGATGTTCTTAAAAAATAAAGTAATGAAGAATACTTACTTTTATGCTAAAGAAAAACATCTTAGAAACCCTTGGGTAAAAGCCCTGGCAAATAGAAACAATGTGATAATTATGGATTTAAACCGTGACTTAAAGGAGTCGCTGCAAAAATTAGCAGAAGTATTAAGGAAAGGGAAAAACATAATTATCTTTCCGGAAGGAACGAGGACGCGAACCGGTTCACTTGGAGAGTTTAAAAAATCCTTTGCAATCTTAAGTCAAGAACTAAACGTGCCGATTGTTCCGGTTTCAATTGAGGGCGCTTATAAAGCATTGCCGCGAGGAAGTTTTATTCCAAGACCATGGAAAAAGATTAGTGTGAAATTTCTTAAGCCGGTTTACCCGGAGGGTCAGAATTACGAATCGTTGGTTAACATTGTTCACCAGCGTTTATTAAAAGAATTAGCTTGAAAATCTATTTATCCGGTTCTATCAGTTTAAATATTTTCACAGAATTAGGAGCTAATTGAACGACTAATTGCCTTTCGCTTTTACCCATTTTAATTAATCTGCTTGTAACTCCGGAAATCAATTCTTTATAAAAATCCATTTTACCTTCAATCGGTAATTCAAATTCGGAAAAGTTCTTTCCCAAGTTGAATACAGAAATAATCGTTTCATTTCTATAATTTCTCCTAAAAGCAAAAGTATTTCGTTTATCATTGGAATAAATAAATGCAAGGTTACCTTCTCTCAAAGCTTCGCTGCTATTTCTAATAGCTATCAACTTTTTATAGAATAAAAGTAAGTTTTTATTTTGTTCCACTTTGTATGAGCCGAATCCTTTTTTATATCCGCTCTCAGGTGTAATAACCTCATTATCATATTTTAGATTATCCCAAACCATAGGTTTACGGTCATCAGGGTCATCAGCACCCCACATACCAACCTCATCACCATAGTAAATCATCGGCGCTCCCCGGTAGGTCATTTGAAAAGCGAGAATTAATTTCTGCATTTCATAATCTTTTGGAGATGGTTTACCGGGATTATAATTTGGATTTGCCGGGCTTGCATCATGGTCGTAACGACGATCTGGATTTGCAATCATCGAGGATAATCTTTCTGTATCGTGACTATCAACTAAGTTCTGAAGAATCAATAAATTTTTCTGTGGATATGCTTGATCTATTTTTCTTAATTCATTAATAAATTCCTGAACGGTAACTTTTTTCTTTTGAGCTATAAAATAGTCGTTTACTGCGAAAGCGAAATTATAATTCATCAGCGCATCAAAAGGACCGTCGCCAGTGATATATTGCGGTGATAATTGCCAGAGTTCGCCGATAATTATTGCTTGAGGATTTATACTTTTAACTAATTGTCTCCAATTTTTCCAAAACCCCATAGGGATTTCATTTGCCACGTCGAGTCGCCAACCATCAATTCCATCGGAGGGATTTCCATTGGGTTCCATCCATCTTTTAGTTGCATTAAAAATATATTTGGCTACATCAGAATTAAGATTAGTAGCTGTCCGGTTAAATATTGGAAGCGATTTAATGCCAGACCAACCGGTATAATCTAACTTATTGTTTTCATTATCTTTGTTACCAAAGGATTTGATCTCGTACCAGTTTTTGTATTTAGATTTTTTTTCGTTTTTAACAATATCCTGAAAAGCCCAAAATTGAGTTCCGGTATGATTAAAAACCCCGTCGATGATAATCTTCATACCTCGCTTATGAATTTCTTGAATCAATTTCAAGAATAATTTATCTGCCGAAGTCCAAACCCATGTAGAAGGATCGTCGGGGTTTTCCGAAGCAATTAATTTTTTATCGCCTTCTGGGTCAGGACCGAAATTAACATCGATATGGTGATATGTTGAGCCGTCATATTTATGGAGAGAAACCGCATCAAAAATAGGGTTTAGATAAATTGCTCCGATACCAAGGTTTTTTAGATAATCGAGATGATCGATAATTCCTTGTAAGTCACCGCCGTAGCGTCTTAAAGACAAGCCTCGGCGGTATGTGCCGCCTAATTGTTTTGCCCAACTTGATTCTGCAAACCAATCACTTGTCCATCTTGTTACATGCCAATCGGGAATATTTCGTCTAGCAGCAATTTTTATTTTATCGACCAGGGAAGAATCGTTTTTGGGATCTCCGTTTGCGAATCGTTCCGGAAATATTTGGGACCAAACAATTCCTTTAGCCCATTCTGGGAATTTGTCTTGCGAAAATATCATGCTTGAAAATATTAAAACCATTAATAAGGTAAAAAGAAAGTTTTTTTTCATAACGAAAGCTCGTTTTTCATTATTGTAAGTGATTCAATAATTGAACACGGCTTATAGCCAAGCTCGATTTGAGCTTTCAGTGTTATTAGTCCGGATTTAAGAGGTCTTTTTGCCGGTTGATGAAGTTCTTCTGTAAGAATTGGAGTAATAAGATTCTTATCAAGATTAAAATAGTCTGCTATTATTAAAGTAAAATCATAACGTGAAAGAAATTCTTGTCCGCCGATATTATAAATTCCCAATTTGCGAAACTCGATTATTTTGTTGATTGCCTGGATAAGATCGTCAATAAAAGTCGGATTGTTAATTTGGTCAATAACAATTCTAATAGGACTTTTTTCACGAACAGATTGAACGACCCATCTTACGAAATCAGGCCTGCTTTGGGCAGCTAATCCATAGAGTACATTGGTTCTAATTATCGTGTGCATTGCTCCGGAAATTTTTAGTGCATTTTCGCTTGCAAGCTTTGTCCTGCCATAATAGCCAAGAGGATTTGGTTTTTCATTTTCGTGATAGGGACCCTTCTTGCCGTCAAAAATGTAATCAGAAGAGATATGAATTAAGTGCGCGTCAATGTTTCGGGCTGATTCGGCAAGATACTCAACTCCTTTAACATTTATTTTCCATGCAAGCTCGCGTTCGGTTTCGCTTTTATCCACGTTAGTAAAAGCGGCTGCATTAATTATGAAATCCGGATAAAAATCAAATATGATTTTTTTTATATTTTCTCTCTTTGAAATATCACAAGATATATAGTCAGCATTATTAAAAAAAGGATTATCTTCTACGGAACAACCCAGAAGTTGGATATTTTT
>JAJYSI010000353.1 GCA_021793635.1 Bacteroidota bacterium | reverse complement strand
TATGATTACTGCATGGTTATATGAAGTATACTCGATATTTTTCCTTCGTTAAGCAGCGTCCGGATAGGGCGGTAATCAAGGAAGAATGGATTTTAAATGTAATAATAACCCAATTAAGACTGAAATACAATCAGATAGTAGGATAAGAAAATGGGGATATGTTAACGAGGCTGAAAAGTATTTAAGAGTTATATTATTGGAAGATGGTGAAACTATTCATAATGCTTTCTTCGATAGAAATTTTAAAGAGACTAAAATATGAAAATAAGATATTTTGCCGATACTGATACTGCTCTTATTGAGTTCTCGAATGATGATGTAAAAGAAACTAAGGAAATCTCAGAAAACTTATATATTGATTTAAATGAAAAAGGAAATTTAGTTAGTATGACAATCGAACATGCAAAAGCACAGGCAAATATCTCTGAGATTTCTTATTTACAAATAGAAGACAGCGAAAGGTAAATTTGAATTAAGGCTAAATACGATGCTTACGAAATTTATAAATAAAGCAATGGAACACGCACACTATGAGATTTTAACTGACGACAAATCTTACTACGGTGAAATTCGTGAATGCCAGGGAGTATACGCCAATGCCGATACTTTGGAGGAATGCAGAAAAGAATTGGAAGAAGTTTTAGAAGAGTGGATATTATTTCGCATGTATAAAAATCTTCCTTTTCGTTTAGTGAATGAGTAGATAAGGAGTAAAAATGAGCACTTATAAATTTTCGTTTGTAATTGAAAAAGATAAAGATGGTTATTTTGCTTTTTGTCCTGAACTTCAGGGATGTTACACTCATGGCGAAACTTATGAAGAGGTGTTAGATAATATTAAAGATGCAATTCATCTTCATGTAGAGGATAGAAATGAAAATGGGGAATTAGCAGCAAACTTTAAATAGTGCGGCAAATCCTTTCTTTGCCGATTTCTAAATCCGATTAAGAGAAAGATTACGATTAAGATTCAAGTCAAAGAGAAATTATTTATTTTCCGCTTATCCTTCCTTTTAATAAATTTGAAACATCATTTTATTTTTATAACCTAAATGTTAATTCATAATACTGAAATAAGAGTCAGGTATGCCGATACCGACCAGATGAAGTTTGTTTACAACGGAAAATATTTTGAGTACTTTGAAGTCGGCAGAACCGAGATGCTTCGCGAAAACGGATTGCCTTATCATTTCATTGAAAGCAAAGGATATCTTCTTCCTGTAATTGAGACTTATGCAAAATTTTTAATTCCGGCTAAGTATGATGATATCTTGATTGTCGAATCCAAAGTAAAAGAATACCCGGCATTCCGGATTCATATTGATTATAGAATTACTAGAAAAGAAACCGGCGAACTTATTGTCGAAGGCTTTACAGAGCATGTTTTTTTAAAAGAAGCAACAAAGAAGCCTTCGAGACCGCCGGAGTTCTATGCAAAGGTAATGAAAAAATTTTTTGAGAATTAAAATGGATAAGAATAACGTTGAAAAAATAATTAGGAATGCTTTAGCTGAAGATATCGGCAGCGGAGATATAACAACAAAAGCTATTGTTGATAATAATCTAATTGGAACAGGAGAGTTTCTTGTAAAGCAGGATGGTGTTATTGCCGGTCTTGAAGTAGTTGAAATGCTTTTGAAAATTTTTGATCCCAAACTTTCATTTGAACGAAAAATATCAGACGGAGAAAAAGTAAATAACGGTAAAGTTGCCGCAGCAGTTAAAGGAAGCGCAGCATCAATGCTGACTGCAGAACGGACTGCTCTAAACTTTCTTCAGAGGATGAGCGGTATTGCCACTATGACGAACAATTACATTGAAAAGATTAAACACACCAAAGCAAAAATTTTGGATACGCGGAAGACAGTGCCCGGTTTAAGAGAGCTTGATAAGCTTGCAGTAAAGCTTGGCGGCGGCACTAATCATCGTATCGGATTATACGATATGTTTTTAATTAAGGATAACCATATCGCTGCGGCGGGGTCAATTACAAAAGCGATTAAATGCTGTAAAGAGTTCAAACAAAAAAATAATTACGGATTCAAAATTGAAGTTGAGACGGAAAATCTTGAACAGGTAAAAGAAGCATTAAGTATCGGCGTTGATTTTATATTGCTGGATAATTTTGACCCCGGCGAAATGAGAAAGGCGGTACAATTTATTTCCGGTAAATGTTTAACCGAAGCTTCCGGCGGAATTAATTTTGAAACTATAAAAGAAATTGCCGAAACGGGAGTTGATTTTATTTCAGTTGGTGCACTTACTCATAGTGTTAAGGCATTGGATATTTCTTTGGAAATAAATGTACGATAAGTTAAAACAGTTGACCAAGGATACCGGTATTTACGGCATCAGCACAATCGTAGGAAGGTTCCTTACCTTTCTGCTGACGCCGTTTTATACGCATGTTTTCAGCACTCATGATTTTGGAGTGTTTACCAACCTGTATGTCTTTATCGGGATATTCAACGTAATTTTTATTTACGGAATGGATGCGGCTTATCTTAAGTTCGCTTCGAATCCGGAAATCGGAGATAAGAAGGATAACTTCTCGACGCCTTATCTTTTTGTTTTCGGTTCGGGAATTATATTAGGCGGAATAATTTTTTTACTGCGTCAGCCGATATACAGTGCGCTTGATATTCCATCGGGTGCTTTTACACTGATGAATTACGTCGTAGGAATTCTTTTCATTGATACATTAAATGTAGTTCCTTACCTAACGCTTCGCCTGGAAAGCAAAGCAAAAAAGTTTTCTACATTCAAGCTGATTAATATTACTGTAAATGTGCTGCTCAATCTTTTTCTAATCTTAAAATTGAAGATGGGAATAGAGGCTGTCTTTCTAAGTAATCTAGCAGCAACTTGCGCTTCTTTCATTTTGCTGATTCCAACAGTAAAGGCAAATTTAAGATTCAAAATCAATTCCGCATTGCTGAAGAAGCTGTTAAAGTTCGGCTTGCCGTATCTGCCTGCAGGTCTTGCCGCCATGATGATCCAAAGCATCGACAGACCGATACTATCTCATCTAACAAATTTAAGCACCAGCGGATTATACAGTGCAAATTACAAGCTTGGTATTTTTATGATGCTGTTTGTAAATATGTTCCAGTATGCCTGGCAGCCTTTCTTCCTTCAGAATGCAAAAGAGAAAAACGCAAAGGATATTTTTGCGAAAGTTCTAACTTACTTTACACTTGCAGCTTCACTAGTTCTCGTTGTAATTTCTCTGTTCATTTCTGATTTGGCGAAGATAAGCATTTATCATCATACAATAATCGGTGCTGCGTATTTAAGCGGGCTGGTAATTGTGCCGGTAGTTCTTTTGGGTTATATGTTCCTCGGTATTTATACTGTATTCACGGTAGGAATTTTCATTGAAGAAAAAAGTATTTACGTCCCTTTTATTACTGTAGTAGGTGCCGCAATAAATATAGGAGTAAATTTCTGGCTGATACCGGTTATGGGAATTATGGGCGCTGCATTGGCGACATTAGCAGCTTACTTTGTAATGGCTGTAATTTATTTCTTCGTAACGCAAAGCTTTTATAAAATTAATTATGAATACGGAAAGATCGGAAAGATTTTTATTTCGATAGCTGTTGCGGCGGCAATCTATTATGCTCAATTTGCCGGAGGATTTCTTACTCTGATAAATAAATTTTTAATCTTGATTTTGTTTATAATCATGCTTTTGATTTTTAACATCGGCAAAGAAGAGTATATCTTCCTGAAGAATAGATTTCGTGCAGCTAAAAGCAAGGCTTAATGCTGATGGGTATAGGGTATAAAGGTATATGTGTATAGGGCATAAAGGTATAAGGTGCCGTTTGTTCGGCATTTCCCTTATACCCGTATACCTTATATACCTCTATACCTTAATGAGGACTATAAAATTTATATAACAAATATCCTTAGATGAAATATTAAAGATGGAAAAGATTTTAATTAAAGTAAAAAGAATAAATCCAGGGTTTGAAGATATTGAACTTCCTTCTTATTCAACAGAAGGAAGCGCAGGGATGGATATAAGAGCGGCAGTTGAAAATGAAATGGTGATTCACCCTTCGGAAATTGTTCTAGTGCCGACAAACCTTTCGGTAGAAATACATGAAGGATTTGAAATACAGGTTAGACCGAGAAGCGGGCTTGCTGTTAAGCATGGAATTGGAATTCTGAATTCACCGGGAACAATAGATTCCGATTACCGCGGCGAAGTAAAAATAATAATGATGA
>JAJYSI010000352.1 GCA_021793635.1 Bacteroidota bacterium | reverse complement strand
CCAACCGCTGTCAGCTTTTTCTTTCACCAGCAAAACTTTATTGTCTTTAAATACTACGCCGCGAACATCAACTTTTGGAGTTGAGTATCCTTCCTCGTTCCCGAACAAATTTTTAATATATTCAAATTCACCGTTCGAATTCTCAGCCATCATTTCTGATGCAATCTCTCTTATCTTTTTATACCTTTCGATATCGAATTCATTTTCAGCAAATATTAAACCGTTTTGAGCAATTGCCTGAAGGCTTTTTGCCCACTCAAGCCACTTCGGTTCCATAATTGATCCTTTCCATCATTCAATTCATTAATAAAATAATATCGACTACTCACAAAATTAGATATTTAATCAGTAAGATATTTTGATTAATCAGATATCTTCACTCTTCCATATTTTATTGATTCGCGATAAAAATATCATTAGCTTTGACAAAGTTATTAAACGAGGTTTTTAAATTTATCCCACAAAGGAAATACAGCAAGTAACAACTTCCAACTTCAGAAATGAATTATGGAATATCTACTCCTTCTTAAAGAACACTAATAAGGAAGCATTTATCTGGCTTGCAGGATTAATTGTACTCGCAGTATTGAATCCGGATGGACAAACTCATTATTCAATTTGCCCTTTGAAAAATCTGGGATTTAAATATTGTCCCGGCTGCGGATTGGGTCACTCAATCTCATATTTATTCCATGGAGAAATCGTACAATCTTTCGATACTCATATTTTGGGAATTCCTGCTTTAATAATATTGAGCCAAAGAATTTTTTCACTCATAAAGGGATCATTAAATAAAATCTAATTAACAAACTGGAGAGGTTAACATCATGGCAAACGTATTACAAATTATGCCTTTTCTTGAAGGCGAAGAAATGATTTTTGTTCAGGGTCTTGTTAAAGACATGAATGATAATCAAGCTTCGCTGTTTGCAAATATCTATAGTTCAAGAAGAAGAGATCCTACAATGATTTTGCTGACCGCATGTGTCGGCTTTCTTGGAATATCCGGCATCCATAGATTTTTACTGGGTCATATTGGAATGGGAATCCTTTATATTTTTACCGCGGGTCTTTGCTTAATTGGAACAATCGTCGATCTTGTTAATTATAAAAAGCTTGCTTTCGAATACAATCAGAAAGTAGCGCAGGAAGTTGCGATAATGACGAGAGGCTCGGTACAATAGCCAACTGGGTTTATTACTAAGTTAAACCGGATGGTTTTAAAATCTGTCACAATGACTATGATATATTAAATTTTAAATAGCTGAGATATTTTTTATGAAGAATTTGAAACGGTACTTAATTTTTAGTGCGATGATTTTTTCGGTATTTATTATCGGTTGTAAAAGTAATCCATCTTCTTACAATCCGGTAGGAGATCAGAATAATATTCCATGGTCAAGAATAACATCCGGTAAGATTGTTTATTCACAGCAGGTTATTACAGATCAAACAATCAACTTTCTATTTGAAATTGACGCCGGCACCAAGCAGCTTAAAGTGTTAAACAGAAATACGCTTTATCAATTTTCGTATTTAACCTGGTCATCCGATGCCTCAAAAATTACTTTTGTTGATTATGATAACAGCGGAACCTATCTTCAATTATATAACATCGATTCCAACGGAACAAACATTACAAATATTTATCCGGATACTGCATCGCATAGCTATCCTTCGTGGTCAAGGGACGGACGTCTTGCATACTGGTCAAATTCTTACAGTTTCCCGGCGGGAATATCAATTGATGGAACTGCTTTTTTCAACAACAAAGTTTGCAACTTAAGCAGGGCTGCCTGGTCTCCGGATGGCAAGTATCTTATTGTTTCGATGGCTGATAGTACTTCACAAGGAGCGCTTTACAAAATAAACCTTTCTAACAAAACGTATACTCCTCTGCTTGAAGGTACCGGTATTGATTCGGCAAACGGCAGTTTGGTAATTTATGATGAACCCCTGTTTTCTCCTGACGGCACCCAAATAGTTTTTGCAAAATGGGGCTACTCCTTAGGAAGCTTAAGCGAAATCTGGGTAATGAATGCCGACGGAACAAATCCGAGAAGGATTACAAGCGGCAATTATGATTTCAATCCTGTCTGGTCTCCGGATGGTACAGAAATTCTTTTCGAACGTTACGGAAGTCCGGATAATCTTTTTATAGTTAACGCTGATGGAAGTAATTTAGCCCAGGTTACTCAGAACGGCGCAAGTTATCCAAGCTGGACAAAGTGAAATATAAAATGGAAACCATTCCTTCGCTGTAAAATTTAATTTGAAGGAATGGCTTTCCAAGTTCAGCATAATGTCAAAGCATGGATATAAAGTCAATTTAGATTTCTACCAAAGTATCAATTCATTCTTATTTACTTGCCGATAACAGGTATTCGTTAAAGCTGGAATATTCTTTAAATAAAATTTCGCAGACCATTTTAAGCTTTCCGTCTTTCTGACCGTCAGCAACTTTTTTTATAGCCATTATGCTTTTCATACCGCCTATTCTTCCCAAAGAAAGTGCGGCTAATGTCCTTGAATAAATATCGCGTTCGGAATCATTCAATACTCCAATAAGAAGATCTACCGATTGGCTTATTTTATATTTGCCCGAGTAATATATGCACGTATGGCTTACTCCGGCATTAGGAGATAAGATTCCCATGACTATTACTTGGATTTCTTTTTCAGTGGGCTGTCTTTTATCATTACCTTCACTCATCGCAAAAGAAATTCCAGCAGCAAAAAAAGTAAAAACTATTAATGCCGCAACTACCGAAAAAAATCTTGTCTTTTTCATTTTAGTTCCTTTCATAATTGGTTTCAATAATTAAGACTTTACAAAAAGTTAAATGGTTATGAATTTTTGAGGGACGGTACCTTAGCCAGATAGATGGTCAATAATAGTCTTTCTTTGAAGCCTTTCCATTTTTGTAATTTGTGCAAACCGAGTTTTGATTTTCATATTTTACTTTTACTTTAAACTGGACTATCTTCTCCTCATGAATTTTTTGTTTGGGATTTTTTTGCTGTTTTCTCTTATAACTTCTGTTGAAGTATATGCACAAAGCAAATTGGTTGTTGAAATCGGTAGTGGAGTTCCGTACAATTTACCGCTTCCCTTAACGATAAGACAGCAAGGCGAAAGTACAATTCACATTAATGCGCAATATGATTCATACCCATTTGAAATTCCGATCTTTTGGGACTGGCGAATCGGCTACTGGAGCGGATCTAGTGGTTGGGAGCTTGAAGCTATTCATCATAAATTGTTTTTGCAAAACAAACCGCCCGAAGTTCAACAGTTTGATATTTCCCACGGATTAAATTTGGTCATCATTAATCGATGCTTCATTAAAGATAATTTTATTTTCAAGATCGGCGCAGGAATTACTTTAACTCATCCTGAAAGCGTAGTTAGAGGTAAAAAGCTGGATGAACAACGAGGTATTATTAATCAAGGCTATTATGTAAGCGGACCGGCAATTCTCTTTTCCGGCGGAAAGAGATTTTATTTTCTTGAAAAGATATTCCTTAGTATCGAAGCAAAGCTCGGTGTCTCGTATTCTTATATTCCAGTCGCAGAAGGAACCGCTGACGTTTATAATACCGCCGCAATGATTACATTCGGAATCGGAACAGATTTTCTTAATTTAAATTGAATACCTTCGTGCCAAATGAAAAAAATTTTTATACTGCTGTTTTTAACTCTTGCTTTTATTTCAACTTCTAAACCCAGAAATAGTTTTTCTAATCCTAATATTGATGCCCTTCATTATACTTTCAATTTACTTTTGAGTGATTCAACCAACTCGATAGCCGGAAAAACTGTTGTAGAAGTTAAATTTCTTAAAAGCGATATCAAAGAATTTAATCTAGATCTCGATAGTTATGATTCAATTTCAAATACCGGGATGGTTGTTACTCAAGTTTTAGAAGCCGGACTGCCGGTTAAATTTTTCCAGACCGAGGAATTGCTGAAAATAATTCTGACTTCCAAGTCTACCGAGAATGAAGTTAGAAATTTTTCGGTTATTTATTCCGGCATTCCGAAAGATGGTCTTATCATTTCAAGGAATAAATTCGGCGATAGAACTTTCTTCGGCGACAACTGGCCTGACAGAGCACATTATTGGCTGCCTACAGTTGATTATCCCAATGATAAAGCCACTTGCGATTTTTTTGTAATCGCACCTTCATATTACCAGGTAATTGCTAACGGCAGACTGGCAGATAAAATAAAGATC
>JAJYSI010000351.1 GCA_021793635.1 Bacteroidota bacterium | reverse complement strand
CACCAATCCCAAGAGAAGAGTTAAATTTTTTTCCAATGTTAGTCCTTTTGTATCCTTTACCAAATATTTAATGATAAGAATAATTTATTTTAGCATAATCAAAATCAATTTTAAGAGAAATAAGAAATGAAAACATCGGAGATAAAGTTTACAATACAGCTTGATGAAAAGAAGATGCCGAAAAAAATTGAATGGGAAGCTACTGATGGCGGTTTTGAAGGAAAGAAACCTTGCAATTCAATGATGATTTCACTTTGGGATAAAGAAGAGAAGGTAACACTCGGCATCGATCTCTGGACTAAAGAAATGCTGATCGAAGATATGAATATTCACTACTATCAGATATTTACAAAAATGGCTGATACTTATTTAAAAGCCACAAACAACAATGAAGCAGCAAAGATGATTCACGACTTCTGCGGAGAGTTTGCAAAGAAGCTTGAGATACTTACTTAAACCTTTCCTTTAAGCGCGATGCGTATCTGCGGCTCATCTGGAAAGGATCGTTTAAGTTTTGAATATAAACATGATATGATGCGTTAAACCATTTTTCTACCTTTTCCACGTACTCAAGATTAACAATTGTAGATCTATGAATGCGGACAAAGTATTTTGGTGTAAGACGCTCCTCCCATTCAACCATTGGCTTTAGGATTAAATATTTTTTACCGCCCACAAGATAAATGTATGAATAATCTTTCTCGGCGGTTATACATTGTATTGCGCTTATCTTAATAAATTTTGAAATGCCGTCTGCGGTAATGAATAGTCTGTCATCATATTCAAGTATCTTTTTTGAATCACCTTGGTTATTTCCGTTATCGTTATCCAGCAGATCATCTTCATCGTCATGATTGTTGTTTCCATCTTCTTTTAATGCATCCATTAAAATATTACGCCCATCTCCGGATGAAGTATAAACATCTGAAGTTGAAACAATTTTATCGTCTGCTAAATTTAAGTTCTCATTTTCATTTGATGAAATTGATTTTACCTGCTCATAGCCGTTTGATTCCATTAGACGCGATATTGTTTTTGCAAGGCGATCCTTTTCTACCGGCTTTTTAAGATAGTCTAGTGCATTTATTTCAAAAGCACGAAGTGCATAATCGTCATAAGAACTGACGAAGACAACTTTAGCATTGTTTTTAATTTTCTCAAGCAGTTCAAATCCGCTGCTGCTGCCGAGTTGAATATCAAGAAAAACACTGTCGGGTTTTGTTTCTTTAATTATGTCTAAAGCTGAAGAAATATTTGAAGCCTCTCCTACAACTTTAATCTGAGGAAATTTTTTTAATAAAATTCCAAGCAGCTTTCTTGCCTGCGAATCATCATCTACAATTACGGTGTTAAGTGTCTTCTTTTCGCTGTTACCTTTGGTCGGCATATAAAACCTCTAATCTGTTTTTTATGCCCATGCTTCAATTACTGTTCCAAAATTTTTTAATTACAGAATATTTTAAGAGGATACGAATATGGTTAAAATGGTAGATATTAAAAGGACTTATTTAGTTGATCAATAATGTACGCAGGGACCTAATATTAAATTGAGATTGCAGGTAAATGCTTGTTCTAGATTGAAACAAGATTTATTTCCCTAAAATCCATTCATCAAGCATCGGCTGACGCTTTACCGGATCGAATTCAATGAATTCATAAATAGCGCAGTTGTTAATTTTATATGGATCTTTGTCGAAAAATGAAGTAATATTCTCTTTAGATTCTGATCTAGCTAAAACAATTCCGCCAATACGCGGATTTCGGGGACCCGATAAGAGAAGTAAACCGGAATTATATCCTTCCTGTAAGAATTTTCTATGTTCAGGAAGTATTTGATCTATTTTAGATAACGGTGCAGTGTAAGTAATATTTATTAAATAATGTTTCATCTCTCTTCGTGATTTTACTTAATAACAATCTTCCTAGTTAAGTATTGTCTAAAATGAAATATCCTTGCCGCAAATAAAACAAAATCTTTTTAAAAAAGGAACGAAAATGTTGTTCTAATGCTAACTATTTTTTTTAATACCAAGCGTATAATTTTTTCACACCTATAAAAAAATTTTACTTGGCAGAATCACTTTTCCTCCCGAATTCAGGATCAAGCGGAAGAGCTTTTACTATAAAGTAGCCGGGCAGCATTGTAATTAAAACCCACAGGAAAAAATGAGGGTAACCTAATTGTTCCTGCAGCCATCCGCTGAACATTCCAGGAATCATCATCCCAAGCGCCATAAAGCCGGTGCATATTGCATAATGGGCTGTTTTAAAATTACCTTCGGAAACGTAAATCATATAGAGCATGTAAGCGGTAAAACCAAATCCATATCCGAACTGCTCTCCGGCAACGCAGAGATTAATAATTATGAAATTGTTCGGCATTGCGTAGGACATATAAATGTAAAGTATATGCGGAATGTTAATCGCTGCAAACATCCACCAGAACCATTTCTTTAATCCGTCTTTGGAAGCTAAGAATCCGCCGAGTATGCCGCCGAGAGTTAATGCAACTACTCCTACCGTTCCGTAAGCAAAACCTATTTCTTCCAGAGACAATCCCAAACCGCCGGTACTTCTTGCACCTTTAAGAAAAAGGGGAGCTATTTTAACAAGCTGTGCTTCGCCAAATCTATATATTAATAGAAACGCAAGAATAAGTCCGATATCTTTTTTTGTTAAAAAATTTACAAAGGTCTCAATAAAATCTTTAAGAAAATTTTTGGATTTATCCTTAACAGCAGAAACATCTACCTTTGGATAAGGAAGGATGAATTTATGATAAACAAAAAAAGCTAAGAAGAGCACTGTAATTATTAAGAAAGTATACGACCACGCTTTTGCAACACTGGGTACTTTGGTCTGAAGATAACCTGCAATTATAATCAAAATCCCCTGACCAGTAATCATTGCAAGCCGGTAAAAGGTACTTCTAATACCGACAAAGAAAGATTGATTCTTCTGCGAAAGACCGAGCATGTAAAATCCGTCGGCGGCAATATCATGAGTTGCCGAGCTGAATGCAATAAGCCAGAAGAACGCCATTGTATATTTGAAATATCCGGGAAGCGGAATACTTAGTGCAAGCCCGCCAAGAGCAACCCCAACAATAAGCTGCATAGAAATTATCCAGAGTCTTTTCGTTTTAAAGATGTCGACAATCGGGCTCCACAACGGCTTTATTACCCAGGGAAGATAAAGCCAACTGGTGTATAAAGTAATATCAGCGTTGGACAGTCCCATACCTTGATAAAATAAAACCGAGACAGTCATTACGACTACGTAAGGTATTCCCTCTGCATAATAAAGCGATGGTACCCATGCCCAGGGATTGCGGGACTCCAGCCTTTTTTCTTCAGTAAGTTCTTTATTCATTAATTCCTGCTAATTGGTATTTAGATGAGTGGTTATAAATTGAATTCTAATGTTAGAAATTTCGTTAATCTTTTTTGAAGATATCTTCTGCATCAATCTTTAATCCGGTGAATATTTTTGATTTAACTTTCCCTTTATCTTTTTTCTGGTCGATGAGAGTAAACTTTTTCCCTTTGCCTTCATAAACTTCAACGCTCTTATCCATCGGATCAACAATCCAGTATTCTTTTACTCCGTATTTTTCGTAAATATTTTTCTTATGCTTTAAATCGTAGTAAGCGTTGTTTTCAGAGAGAATTTCAATTAAAAGGTCGGGGGCGCCTTCAATCATATTTTCTTTGATGATTTCTTTTCTTCCAAATGAAATAAAAATTATATCCGGTTGAAAAGTCTCATGCTGATTAAAAGTTACATCGAAAGGTGCATATAACAGAATGCCCAATTCTTCTTTTTCTATAAAACGGGATAACAAATTGAAAATGTTTGATGAGATTTTTTGATGATAATATGTTGGTGAGGGTGACATAACAAGCTCTCCGTTTATTAACTGATAAGGCGCTCCTTCCGGCAGTTTCGAATAGTCTTCGTAAGTATATTTTTTAACTTCTGTGTACATGAGTCAAATAGTTGTTATAATAATAAGCGAATCAAATTTTATACTTAAAAGAAATTTTTAATCAATCTATTACAAAAATATCTTCTGCATCAATCTTTAATCCGGCAAACATCTTTGTCTTGATTTTGCCTGTTTCTTTTTTCCTGTCGATGAGTATGAACTGTTTTTCTTTGTATTCAAAAATTTCAACGCTCTTATCCATAGGATCAACAATCCAGTATTCTTTTACGCCGTATTTTTCGTATATATTTTTCTTATGCTTTAAATC
>JAJYSI010000350.1 GCA_021793635.1 Bacteroidota bacterium | reverse complement strand
CTTTTACCATTGCAGGTCTAATGACCCGATCTTTTAACTTATACCCTTTTTGTAATTCTTCAACCACAATATTAGAATCGTGATTTTCATCTTCTACTTGTGCAACAGCTTGATGAAAGTGAGGATCAAATTCTTTACCAACCGCTTCTATTTGCTCCGCTCCTTCATCATTTAGCGCTTTAATAAGGCCGCGGTACACCATTTGCATACCTTCTAGCAATGATTTCGTTTGTTCATTGTCTGGCTCTATTTGCATTGCGCGTTCGAAATTATCAATCACTGGTAGTAAACCTGTGATCAAGCTCTGAGCTCGATATTTTTCCGCTGTTTTTAAATCCTGTTTACTTCGTCGACGCTAGTTTTCTAAGTCAGCTATCGCACGAAAGTATTTATTTTCAGCTTCTTTCAATTTTACTTCTAATTCACTTATTTTCTCATCGACGGATTGTGATTCTTCTTCTTTTTTATCCTCGTTCACTTCTTCACTTGTATCTTCTTTATCTTTTACTGTATCTTCTACTACTTCTTCTTGTTTTTCATTTTCTTTATCTTCGACTGCTTCTGCAGCTTGTTTTTCTTCATTTTTTTCATTCATTGCTTCTTCTTTCTTTTCTTTTTCCATTCCTTTCACCTCCTTAAAAAGTGTGAAATCAGCGACACACACGCTGATTTCACCGTTGTGCTTTACCTTACCATATGTTATTAGGCTTAACTTTGATACAACTTAGTTAGTGCTCTGGACATATCACGTCTTAAAACGTCTAACAAGCTAATAACACGAGAGTACTCCATTCTAGTTGGTCCTAAAATAGCAATTCCGCCAATAGGTTCATCTTTAATCGCATATGTTGCAGTTATTAAACTACAATGTTCCATCACATGGTGATTATTTTCTGATCCTATTTTTACTTGAATTTCATTTGGTATGTGGCGGAAAAGCTCATAAAAACCTTGTTCTTCTTCTATCATATCTATTAACAATCGAGCTTTTTGGATATTTTGAAACTCCGGCTGTTGGAGAATATTCATTTTGCCACCAAAAAAAATTTTCTCATGTAAACTAACTTCCATCGTTTCAAAAATAGTTTGGAGCATCCAATCATAATGATCAATATGCTGTTTCAATAAATAAGAAACTTCACTTTTTATTTTGTCTTTTAAATCAGTCATTGGGACTCCAGTCAATCTCTCATTTAAAATGTTAACTAATTTTTCAAGCTCGCTTGGATGGATAGTAGGTGGCAATGTGAAGATGCGATTTTCCACATGACCAGTATCTGTAATCATTATAGCAAGAGCCACTTCATCATTTAGCAAAACAATTTGCAGTTTTTTTAATTTGTTATCTTTGACTGCTGGACCTAAAAGGATTGTTGTGTAACTAGTCATTTCTGATAAAATACTTGCAGATTTTTGAACGAGATGTTCAAGTTCATAAATGCGTTCGCTAAAGATAGAATGTATCTTAGCAAGATCCTCCGGACGTAACTTTTGCGGAGATAGCAAATGATCGACATAATATCGATATCCTTTATCAGAAGGTATTCTTCCAGATGAAGTGTGAGTCTTTTCTAAATAACCAAGCTCCTCTAATTGAGCCATTTCATTTCGAATGGTAGCTGAACTTAGTGGTATATTCTCTTTTTCAATAATTGCCTTTGACCCAACAGGCTGTGCATTTTCAATAAACTCGTCGATAATGATCTGTAATAAGCGGAGCTGACGATCTGTTAACACACAACATCCCCTCTATTAGCACTCTATATTGATGAGTGCTAAAGCTAATAATAAATTAACAAAATCGTATTTCATTGTCAATTATTTAAAATAACAAAACAGACCTATCTATTCATATTTTTCATTACCGGTTCGGTCAATGCAGAAAAGCTTGAAAAACTTCATTGCCAAGGAATTTACCAACAGACGTTAACCGTAAATATCCGTCACTAATTTGTAATAATCCTTTCGCTTGCATCGTTTCGATTGGCTTGGCAAATACAGAAAAAATATCTCTTCCATATTTTTGATTAAAGTGATTTAAGTGCACTCCCTTATTTTTTCTTAAACCAAGAAATATTTCTTCTTCCATTTTCTCTCTATTCGTTACAATATGGCTTTCATAAGTAGGGAGTTTATTATTTTTTAGTGGTTCCATATATTTCTTTAATGGCCCGTAATTCGACTTTCTCGTTCCATCCACGTAAGCATGAGCACCTGCGCCAAAGCCATAATATTCTTCATTATTCCAGTAAGTGAGATTATGTTTACTTTCGTAACCAGGGATAGCAAAGTTACTTATTTCATATTGCTTTAACCCTTTCCTTTCCATCTCCTGCATCGCTAGTTTATACATTTCTGCTTCATTATCTTCAGAAGGAAGGGACAACTTCCCCTTTGACATAAGATTATAAAAAATAGTTTTTGGTTCTACAATCAATGAATAAACAGAGTAATGGGGAAGTTGCAATTCTAAGGCAAGCTCCAAGGTTTTCGCAAAATCCTCCTCCGTTTGGCCCGGTAAACGATATATCAAGTCGATACTAATGTTTTTAAAACCAACACTGAGCGCTTGATCAATTGATACATAGACATCATCTACTCGATGCGTTCTCCCGATTCGCGTTAGTAATTGATCATTGAAAGCTTGAACGCCAAAACGTAACCGATTTACACCGAACGAGCGAAGGATATGAAGCTTTTCTTTTGACAAATCACCAGGGTTTGCTTCAAAAGTAAATTCTCCATCTTCAAACGGTAAAAAAGTCCGAATCCCTTCACAAAGCTTTTTTAGTTGGTGTTCGTTTAAAGCTGTCGGTGTTCCACCACCGACAAATATAGTAGACAGCGGCGTTGTTGGGCAGTTTTCCGCTATCGTTATCTCCATTTCCTTCAATAACATATCCAAATATTCATCCACTGGTTGACCATCTATAAAAAACTTATTAAAATCGCAATAGTGACAAATATGTTCACAAAAGGGGATATGAATATAGGCGGATTTCATCTTCTTTCACAACCTTTATTCTTTTCTCACTAAAAAGGGAAAGTACAGCACGTAAGAGTGTGTCATGCTCACCTTCCCTATTTTTTATTATGAATTTTCTTCATCCATTTTTAAAACGGCCATAAAGGCTTCTTGTGGAATCTCAACAGAACCTACTTGTTTCATCCGTTTCTTTCCTTCCTTTTGTTTTTCAAGTAGCTTCCGTTTTCGTGAGACATCCCCACCGTAACATTTTGATAAGACATTTTTTCGAATGGCTTTAATTGTTGAACGCGCAATAATTTTTTGTCCGATTGCTGCTTGAACAGGTACTTCGAATTGTTGACGTGGAATGAGTTCCTTAAGTTTCTCAACAATTGCCTTTCCTCTTTCATAAGAAAAATCTTTATGAACGATGAAGCTCAGTGCATCGACTTTTTCTCCATTTAATAAAATATCCATTTTGACAAGGTTGGATGTTTTATAGCCAATAAGCTCGTAGTCGAGAGATGCATACCCTTTTGTATGTGATTTCAATTGATCAAAAAAGTCAAAAACAATTTCAGATAGAGGTAGTTCATAAATGACATTCACTCGGGTTTCATCCAAATACTGCATGTCAATAAAGTTACCACGTTTTGTTTGTGATAACTCCATCACTGGACCGACAAAATCATTCGGAACCATCATTGTTGCTCGTACATATGGTTCTTCAATATAATCAATTTGTTGTGGATCAGGCATAGCTGAAGGATTATCTACCTTTAATTCCTCGCCATCAGTCATATGAACTTTGTAAACAACACTTGGAGCAGTCGTAATGAGACCTATTTTAAACTCCCGCTCAATCCGCTCTTGGATAATTTCCATATGAAGAAGACCGAGAAAACCACAACGAAAACCAAATCCAAGCGCTTGTGAAGTTTCTGGTTCATATTGTAACGCAGAATCATTCAGTTCTAGCTTTTCCAAAGCCTCGCGCAAATCATTGAAGTTTGCTGAGTCAATTGGATACAATCCACAGAAAACCATTGGATTTAATTTACGATATCCAGGTAGTGGATCAGTGGCAGGATTTTCAACACTCGTAATTGTATCACCAACTCTCGTATCATTGACATTTTTGATAGAAGCTGCTAGAAAACCGACATCTCCTACAGTCAATTCGTCTCTATGTTCAGCTTTTGGATTGAAAACACCTACCTCTGTCACTTCAAACTGTTTCCCATTCGCCATCATTTGGATATGATCACCGACTTTTACAGAACCGTCGA
>JAJYSI010000349.1 GCA_021793635.1 Bacteroidota bacterium | reverse complement strand
AAGCTTCAGAACAATTAAAAAGAAGGAAACAGAACTGAACAATAATTCAATTTAAGGTATAGAAATTAAATTTTAATAAATGACGCTGGCTTAAGTCACAATCAATATCTATTTTTAATTTATAAGAAAATACTTAGAAATTAAATTTATTTTATCAATTCATGAAGTTTTCTTCAAATATCTTTTTCCATTACTATGCAGAAATTATTAAAAAGAATAGAATTGAAAGCCCGCAACTTATTTTCGTTCTATAAACAAAATATTAGTACAACTTGAAATATTCACTGCAAGAAATAAAATAAAAATTGATAAAATAAATGAATATTTAAATTATTAATCAATAAAATGTCAATAGAGCCTGTAGCTATAAAGGATACATTAAGGGAGATTCCGTTATTTTCAGAATTGAATATAGATCAGCTAAAAAAAATTACTGCTATATCCAAGACTTCAAAATTTAGGAAGAATGAGTTTCTATTTTACGACGGGGATATTTATAAAGGTTTTTATATACTGCTAAAGGGGACGATAAAGGTATTTAAAAACAGCGCTAATGGAAAGGAAGCAGTATTACATATTGTAAAGCCGTTAACCGTATTTGCAGATGTTCCGTTGTTTGAAGGTGGAAATTATCCCGCAACAGCGCAGGCATTGGAAGAAAGTGTGTCGATATTAGTACCGAAAGAAGGGTTCTTATCGTTAATAAAAGCTGAGCCTGAAATGAACCTAAAAATGTTAAGCGGTTTTGGCAGACGCCTTAGGGAAATGACTAATTTGATAGAAAACTTTTCGTCAAAAGAGGTTATTAACAGGTTAGCCGAATATTTATTAAAAGAAATTAAAAACAATAAGACAGATAAATTAGAAGAGCCTTTCCTAAAACTAAATGTAACTAAAAAGACAATAGCTGCGTACATCGGGACAATTACCGAAACACTTTCCAGAACATTAAAGAGAATGCAAGATGAGGGAATTATAAAAGTAAGGGGAAAAATCATAATAATTACCGATTATACCCGCCTTAAAAAACTAGCAGAATAAAAATATTAAGAACTGACTTAAGTCAAAGGAATGTTCTGCTCTTTTCAATAGTTTTACATCAGCTAGAATTTACTACAATGAGTAGTTCAACAATTAAAGAATTTAAGATATAAAACATAAAAATTTTTAATTAATAATCGGACAAAAAAGACTGATAATAAAGAAGAAGAAAAGTTAAAATCAAAACTAAATGCTAAAATGAGACAAAAAATGAAACTTAAACCTAAACTTAAATACATAATTTTAATACCCGCACTATTTATAATACTCTCAATAATTACTGTTATAACCTTTCAAATCAATGGATGTAATGAATATTCGAACAATGTGAAAGGTGAAGAGTATGCAAATCTGACCTATGCACCGGAAGTGCCGCCTGAAATAATGCGGAATCATTCAAGTAAGGTGATTGTTAATTTAGAAACAATGCAAGTAACAGGGAGATTAGCGGATGGAGTTGAATATAATTTTTGGACATTTGGGGGAAAAGTTCCTGGTGAGTTTATTAGAGTAAAAGAAGGCGATGAAGTAGAATTTCATTTGGATAACAGCCCGCTCTGTACGGTTCCTCATAGCATCGATCTTCATGCTGTAAGCGGTCCGGGCGGTGGTGCCTCAGCGTCGCAAACTGTCCCGGGGCATTCTTCGACTTTTACCTTTAAAGCTGATCACCCGGGACTTTTTATTTATCATTGTGCAACTCAGCCGGTACCGCTTCATATAGCCAACGGAATGTATGGTCTTATTTACGTAGAACCAAAAAAACCATTGCCGCCAGTTGACCATGAATATTATATAATGCAGAGTGAATTTTATACAACCGGGGATTACGGTGCGCCCGGATTACAAGATTTCTCTTTGGATAAAGCATTAGCGGAAAATCCTACATACGTTGTATTTAACGGTTCTGTTGGAGCTTTATCCGGTAGCAATGCACTCCAGGCAAAGGTAGGCGAAACAATCAGGCTTTTTGTCGGAAACATTGGTCCGTCTTTAACATCTTCTTTTCATATTATAGGTGTAGTATTTGATAAAGTTTATCTATTCGGTGGTACATCTGTGACTCAAGAAAATGTTCAGACCGTTACAATTCCGGCCGGTGGGGCAGCAATAGTCGAATTTAAAGTGAATGTGCCGGGTACATATACAATTGTAGACCATTCAATTTTTAGAGCTTTCAATAAAGGCGCTGTCGGGATGTTAACGGTTACGGGTAATGAAAATAAAGAAATATTTTCGGGTAAGCAGGCTGATAATTTGTATTATGGGTCCGAAATGGATAAGAAATTAGAAAATAATAATTCAGTAGTTGGAAATACTGATATCAATCCGCAAAATGCAAAATCATCCGAAGGAAATTCAAATAGCATTGATGACATTGTTGAAGCCGGAAAGAAAGTTTTTATGACTACGTGTTTTGCATGCCATCAGCCGGACGGAAAAGGTGTCCCTAATGTGTTTCCTCCTCTTGCACAGTCAAATTTCTTAAATGCCGACAAACAGAGAGCTATCGGAATTGTATTACACGGAAAGAATGGAGTTGTAACTGTTAACGGAAAACAGTTCAATAATATAATGCCTGCGCAAAGTTTAAGCGACGACCAGATTGCCGCAGTTTTGACATACGTATATCATTCGTTCGATAATTCAGGCAAAACAGTTACCAAAGATGAAGTAGCAAAGGTTAGAAACGGAAAATAGAAAAGTCAAGATGAAAGCAAAAAAAATAGATATTACAATATTGTTGGTACTGTTAATAGGCTACTCTTCATTTGGGAAAATCAATTTAAAAGCATCAAATAAAATGATCTTGGTAAGAGGAGGTTTTTACTGCCCATTATTTAAATCCGATAATGATTCTTCAAAACAATTTATTCATGCTTTCTATATAGATCAGAATCCGATAACAAACGAAGAATATTTGAAATTTGTAAAAGCTAACCCGGAATGGCGAAGATCCATGATAAAAATAATTTTTGCAGATGCAAATTATTTAAGGAAATGGAAAAGCGATCTTGACTTAGGTGATGAAGTTAAAAGTAATAAACCGGTTACTGACATTTCCTGGTATGCTGCAAATGCTTATTGCACATGGGTGGGTAAGCGGCTTCCTACTGTTGCTGAATGGGAGTACGCCGCAGAAAAACTTCGT
Source organism: Bacteroidota bacterium (assembly GCA_021793635.1). The sequence goes on along the minus strand of JAJYSI010000349.1, from coordinate 1,072 downwards.
ATGATAAATAATTCAAATGACTTAGTTTATTTTTATGAATGGACATTTGATTTTAATGAAACAATTATAGAGGCTTCCAGCATTTGTGGCGGTGCAGGCGCAAGTGCTACTAATCCCAAAGATTATCCCGCTTTCTTAAGATTTAGCTTCCGCAATAGTCTTAAAGCAAATTATTCAATGGACGACTTGGGGTTCCGGTGTGTAACCGGAATAAACTAGGAATAGCGGTTTGCATATGAAAATCATGTTCGAAAGGAAATAATTGTGAAAAAATATATTTTAGTTTTGTTACCGTTAATAATCATAATTATTGCGGGTACTTTTCTATATGAAACAAACAAAGTGAGATCAAGTAATAAAGAAATAACATCCCGGGAGATACAGATAGATGAAAGAAATTCAATAGGAAATAATACAAAATTAGCAGATCCTTGCTGTAAGGAATTGACCCCGGGACGTTATTCTGATGCATCTATCTATCAGCTGGAAAGTGTTTGGAAGAACCAATTCGGTAAAAGAATTAAACTAAATATTTTTTTAGGCAAAAAAGTTATTCTTGCTATGTTTTATACACGCTGCACCACCGCATGCCCGGTAATTGTAAATGAGATGCAAAGACTTCAAGCAGTGATACCTCATAATTATCTTAATAATTATCAGTTTGTACTTGTATCAATTGATCCTAATAACGATACGACTGAAAGGCTAAGGCAATATGCCGGGGCGAGAAATCTAAACCCAAGAAATTGGACACTAATTACCGGTTCGAAATATGAGATTGCAGAGCTTGCACAAATAATTGGATTTAAATATAAAGAGAATCTTTCGGGTATGTTTACACATTCAAATCTAATAACATTCCTTAACCAAAAAGGTGAAATCCAAAACCAGAGCGAAGGATTAAATCAAAATGTAAATATGCTTTCAAGTATGTTGTACAAATAGATTTGGCTAATTAAATATATGTCAAGAATGTCAAAAATTAAGAATAATGACTTAAGTCAAAGGATTCTTCTGTTTTCTTCGATAGTTTTAAATTAAAAAAGAAAGGAACTAAAATGAGCAGCACAAG
>JAJYSI010000348.1 GCA_021793635.1 Bacteroidota bacterium | reverse complement strand
TTATCCGAAATTTGCAGAGAAGTTAGCCGGTAAAATTAATCTCCTTCATTTTTCCTTAGACTCTCCCGATGAAGCAGAGCATAACAAAATCAGAAAAGTTAATTGTTTCGGAAGCGTTTTGAAGAGCATTGAGATTGCAAAGTCGCTCGGTGAATACCCGGATATTTTATTCACTGTTACAAACGAAACCTACAAGAAACTTCCACGTATGCACGAGATTGCCTCCAGATACGGACTTCTTTTAATTGTCAACCCGGTATTCTCATATTTTGGCAATCCGGGACTTTCAAATGATGCGATGGATTATATTGAGAATTATATTGACGGCAAGATTGATGTTTACATGAATAAAGGGTTCATAAAACTAAGAAGGGACGGAGGAAACAAAATTGACGATCCAAGTTGTAAGGCAGTCTCACGTGTGGTTGTAATTTCTCCGAATAATGAAATAATACTTCCCTGCTATCATTTTGAAAACGAAAGGATTCTAATTGACAGACCGATAAAAGAAATCCGCGAGTCGGAGAAATTAAAGTACTACAAACAAATGGAAGGGAAATTTGAATTCTGTCAAGGCTGCACTGTAAACTGTTACTTTGAGCCTTCGTTTGCTTTTCCAACTAATTATTATTCTTTTATAAGTCTTACATCAAAATTTAAGTACGGCTATAATAAGCTGATTAAACAAAAATTAAATAAAAAAACATTCAACAAAGCGGAAAAAATATAAATGCGGAAATGTTCCTTTATCCTTATAATAATTGCTATAATAACAAAATTTTCATTTGCACAATCTTCTGAGACCTGGTTTCCAAATAAATTAAATATTAAACCATTCACTGCAAATATACTTGAAGCCCGCGACGGATTTTCCTATTTATTCGGTGAGAAGAAAATACGGCTTGACGCCGGACTTACATCGGATATTTATCAGGTACAAAAAGGGAATTCGACACTTTCATTCGGGGCAGATATTTTCACATTCACGCGATTAAGAAGCGAAGATAATTTCCGTTTCCCGGTTGAGACTATAGATTATTTTTTTGGGATCAATTCCGGCTATAAAATTATCCAGGATAACCAAACATACGGGTTTAGAATTCGACTTAGTCATATCAGCGCACATTTAGTTGATGGAAGCTATGACGGACAAAATTCCGTATGGCGCAACGGCAGAGTACCTTTTGTCTACAGCAGGGAATTTATCGAAGCTTTGCCTTTCTATGCAATAAATACTTTCCGTGTTTACGGAGGGTTTACATATTTATTCCACCGAATACCTACAACAATAGGCAAAGAAATTTATCAAGCGGGGTTTGATTATTACATGGTTAACTTAGCCGGAAATAATATTACTCCTTTTCTTGCCGATGATTTTAAGCTAAGCGAGATTTCTAAATACACCGGTAATAATATTTTTGAAGCGGGAATTAAATTCGGATCATACGACGGGAAAGGGTTCAGTATCCTATTATCTTACACTTCAGGGAAAAGCATACACGGACTTTATTACGATTTGAATGAGAACTACACTTCACTTGGATTTAATTTCGATTTATAAAAATGCCAAATAACTACCCAAATACATATGAAGATGAAGACGGGTTGCTTCAAGCGCCACAACGCGATAAAAATAATTATCTTCTCCATATAGCATTGTTCTTGATTACTTTTATTACAACGACATTAGCTGGAGCACAGTGGATTAGCGGTCAGCCGGGCCCTTATCAAATGTCATTTGTTCTAAAAGGCCTCCCCTATTCAATTTCAATAATGTTCATCATTTCCTTTCATGAATTCGGGCATTATTTTGCTGCAATGTATCACAAGGTAAAGGCGACCCTACCTTATTACATACCATTTCCTCCAATTCCGATCTTTCTAAACTTCGGGACAATGGGCGCTGTTATAAAAACCAAATCAATAATCCCGTCAAAAAAGGCTATGTTTGACATCGGTATTGCAGGACCTCTTGCAGGATTCGTAGCATGTTTAATAGTATTGGTATATGGATTTACTCATGTTCCAGGCATCGAATATTTATTAGCCATACATCCCGATTATTTTTCTCCTGATTACAGCAAGAACGGATTGGATCTAATTTTCGGCAACACTATTTTATTTTCCTTTTTCAAAATAATATTTGTACACAGCAATCAATTCTTCCCGCCTATGTCGGAGATTTATCATTATCCCTATTTGTGCGTAGGATGGTTTGGGTTATTTGTGACATCTATGAACATGATCCCCATAGGACAGCTTGACGGAGGCCATATTGCATACGCAATGTTCGGAGAGAAAAGACATTTTAATATTGCATTAATTTCCTTTGTCATTTTAGCTGCGCTGGGGTTAATGGGCTTGATGGAAGAAATATTTGATTTAAGTTATTCCACCGGATGGTCTGGCTGGCTTTTATGGGCAATGGTTCTGTTAATTGTAATAAAGCTTAAACATCCTCCTGTTCATGATGAAGAAGAACTCGATGTAATGAGAAAATTTCTCGGTTACTTAAGTTTTTTTATATTGATAATTTCTTTTTCAGCGACTCCGTTTGCGATTGTGATACCTAAATGATTAAGAGTATAATTTTTTTTACCTTGAGCATGTTTAGGTATAGGACAATATTTCCACAAATGAAAAAATATATTTTGCTTATTATACCTTTATTCTTTTGGGGATGCCAAAAAGATTACAATACGATAGTTGATCCTCAACCGGTTGCTTATCAAGTTATCAGCATAAGCTCTGCTGAGACTTTTTCATACTCGCCAAGTGACTCTTTATATCACCTCGGAATATCTTTAGAAAAGAGCTCTGATGTTAGTTCAGTCTCTTGCGATATTATCGGCCCAGATAATTCGACATTAAATACAGCGCCAATAGTGCTAAATCCTGAGACAACATTACCAATAGAGCCTTATCCAGGATTCAATATTTACATATCAACTTTCCCGATGACCCAATATTATCCTTCTGGCACGTATCAAATCAAGTATTATGTTACAGATATAAATGGAAATACTGCGACCGTTGGAATTCACTCATTTCAATATAGCAACGGGCTGAACAATCCGGCACCAATAATATCTAATTTAGTTTGCCCGGACACCGCTAAGATAGGCGTGCAAAATGATACTCTTTTTGTGTCCATTCAGGTTCAAGACAGCGTTGGTTTGTGGGATGTAGCATCGGTTTTCTTTAATTCATTTATTCCGCCGGACGGGCATCCTTCTTCGACCAATCCAATCCTACTGCATGACGATGGGACATTCGGAGACAAGATAGCCGGAGACGGGAGATATTCCACCTACATAGTACTTCCGCCTCAAGGAGTTACTAAAGGAACTTACCGGTTTGAATTTCAAGCAAAAAATTTTAGCGGTAAGTTGAGCAATAAAATTATTCATAACGTTGTTGTACAATGAAATTAAAAATTCTAATAACGATTCTTCTTTCATTATTAATTATAAAAGAGTCTTTTTCTCAATTTGCCCCTCATTCATTTATTATGACACAGGACAGGAAAATGGGAAAAGTAGAGGCAAACGAAACTCCGTCAAACAATAGCATCAGCGATATGATTATTCAAGGCGATACTGTTTGGCTCGGTACAGACAACGGAGTTAGTGTTTCAACCGACAGAGGGACAAGTTGGACAAACTTCGGAGGTACAACAACTTTTGGATCGGAAAGCGTTTCTGCTATAGGATACAATAATGGAATTTTTTGGGCAGCTACCGCGCACACTACTACTGAAAACGGTCAGGACCTCCCTACCGGAAGCGGATTAAAATATACTTCAGACGGAGGGAAGACTTGGATTTCGATACCACAGCCGGTTGATAAACAGAGCGATTCAATTGTTACCTACGGAATTAATAATTTGCGTGCGCTTCCAGTTACAGTAGATGTTCAAAATATAATTTATGATATAGCATTTACACCGGGCACAATTTGGATTGCAACTTTTGCAGGAGGCTTAAGAAAGAGTACTGATATGGGGCAAACCTGGCAAAGAGTTGTCTTACCGCCGGATAATCTTGACTCAATTAAACCAACAGATACATTAAATTTTTGTTTACAACCAGTCTCAGGAACTTTTTGTTCCGGTGATAATTTGAATTACAGAGTATTCTCTGTTATATCGACAAATGATTCAACTCTTTATGTAGGAACTGCTGACGGAATAAATAAATCGACAGACGGGGGTATAAGTTGGGTAAAGTTTACTCACACGAACGAAAATAATCCAATCAGCGGAAAT
>JAJYSI010000347.1 GCA_021793635.1 Bacteroidota bacterium | reverse complement strand
ATCAGTAGCCTTTGATCTTCCGACTCAAATTGGCTACGATAGCGACGATCCTGCTGCATTCGGTGAAGTAGGCCGGGTGGGGGTTGCAATAGATACACTTGCCGATATGGAAATTTTATTCGAAGGAATTCCGTTAGATAAAATTTCAACTTCAATGACAATCAATGCATCCGCTTCAGTTTTGCTTGCAATGTATATAGCAGTTGCAGAAAAACAGGGCATCTCAAAAGATAAAATCAACGGCACTATTCAAAATGATATCTTAAAAGAATATATCGCTCGCGGCACTTACATATTTCCTCCAAAGGCTTCTATGCGATTGGTGACCGATATATTCAAATACTGCGCCGGCGAAGTTCCGAAATGGAATACAATTTCCATTTCCGGTTATCATATTCGTGAAGCCGGTTCAACGGCAGCGCAAGAGGTTGGGTTTACACTGGCTAACGGAATAGCCTACGTTGAAGCGGCGATATCTGCCGGTTTAAATGTTGATGATTTTGCCGGTCAACTTTCTTTCTTTTTTAATTCTCATATAGACCTATTTGAAGAAATCGCAAAGTTTAGAGCTGCACGCAGACTTTGGGCAAAAATAATGCGCACAAGATTTAACGCTAAAGAAAACAAATCCATGATGCTTCGATTTCACAGTCAAACTGCCGGTTCCGCCTTAACCGCACAGCAGATTGAAAACAACATTTGTCGCGTAACTATTCAGACTTTGGCGGCTGTATTAGGAGGAACTCAAAGCCTTCACACAAATGGAAAAGACGAGGCTCTCGCACTTCCGACTGAAGCATCGGCGATGACTGCGCTGCGAACTCAACAGATAGTTGCTTATGAAAGCGGCGTTGCAAATACAATCGATCCCCTCGCAGGTTCGTATTTTATCGAAGCCTTAACTGACCAAATTGAAAAAGAAGCAGAGGAATATATTCTTAAGATCGATGCGCTTGGAGGAATGATTTCCGCGATTGAAAACGGATATGTTCAATCAGAAATCCAAAACGCGGCATATAAATTTGAAAAGCAGATAGAAAATCACGAAAGAATAGTAGTCGGCGTAAATAAATTTCAAATAAATGAAAACCAAAAACCGGAGCTGCTAAAAATTGACGAAAAGGTTCAGGGCGAACAAATTAAATTTTTAAGTACGACACGCAGCGGAAGAAATAATGATGAAGTTGAAAAACGATTATTACGTCTGAAAACTGCCGCCGGCGGAAACGATAATTTAATGCCGTTCATTCTTGAAGCAGTAAAAGCTTATGCAAGTGTAGGTGAAATATGCAATACCCTGCGCGGGATTTTCGGGGAGTACAAAGAAAAAGTGGTGATATAAAAGTTAGCATTAATCCCTTGATAGCACACTCTAATTTATTATTTTTGAAACACGATGAGGAAAAAATTATTTCTAATATTATTATTCTGTCCTGTAATTCTTTTTGCGCAAACAGGGGGAGAATTAAGTACTCAATACATGCTTGCCCAAAATTATATTCAGGCAGCACAGTTTGGGAAAGCTTTGCCGATATTGCAAAACCTGTATCATCTTCAACCAAGCAATTATGAATATTTTCAGACTCTTAACCAGACATATATTCAACTGAAAAATTATGATGCCTCCATTGCTTTAATTGAAGAAAGAATTAGTGGTTTACAAGGCGATATAAATTTGGTCGGTTTGTTAGGGACTTCTTATTACCTAAAAGGAAATGACAAGCGAGCCTTTGAAGTTTGGGATGATGCGCTAAAAACATTCCCGAAAAGCGAAGTTAATTATAGAATTATTGCTAATTATGCGCTTCAATTGCGGGCATTTGATAAGGCTATCGAATATTTAAAAAGCGGCGAAGCTATTTCACAAAACCCGCAATTTTTTGCTTACGATCTTGCCAATCTTTACTCAATTACTATGCGTTACAAAGAAGCGACCGAACAATATTGCCTAATTCTTTCGCACGACCCTAACCAACTAAATTCAATACAGTCAAGAATCTTGAGCTACATAAATAAACCGGATGCACTTTCTCAATCAATTAATGTGGTAAAAAAATACGATAATGGCAATGAAATCAGCTTTAAGTATCTACTTTCCCGGCTGTATGTGCAGGCAAAAAATTATGATGGGGCATACGATTTATACAAGAAGATAGATTCATTTCAAAACAGTCAAGGCGCCGAACTTTATAATTTTGGAAAGTTCTTGTATGATGAAAAGATTTATAACATGGCTGAAAAAGTTCTGAATGATTTGATAAATAAATATCCAGAGTCTCCGCTTATTTCTTATACTAAACTGCAATATGCAAAAACCCTTGAGGCTATTGTAGAAGAAGAAAATAACGCCCAAATCCCGGCTTGGAAGCCTTATTATCTTCCTGTAAAAAATAATTCATCGAATGTCGGAAAGATTGTAGAGGCTTATAAGGAGATTGCAAAAATCTATCCGCACTCGGAGGCGGCTAATGAGGCACTGTTACGAATAGGCGAAATAAAATTAAATATTTATAATGATTTGCCCGGCGCCGAAGAGTTATTTCAAGAGTTATTTACAGATGCACCACTTTCTGAATTCACGGCTGAGGCATATGAAGAATTGGGAAATGGATTTCTTTCGAAAGGAGATTTAACATCTGCGCTTGATTGTTTTCAGAAGATTGCCGGCAACGGCAGGTTTCCTGAGGACAAAAGAAATTTTGCTACTTACGAACTGGCAAGAATAAATATGTATTTGGGGAATTTCCCAAAAACCAAAGATTATCTTCAATCGATCACTAATAACCCGCAAAATAGTTCAGCAAACGATGCAATTGAATTATCTTTATTGATGAACACAGCACAAAATGATTCGTCTAATCTACTGACTTTTGCTGCAGCTGAATTCCTAACTGATCAGAAGAAGTTCAATGAAGCATTGGAAAAATATAGAACCGTTACTAATGATCCACAAAAACTTATGCTTCAAAATATGGCAGAATTACGCGTTGCAGAGATGGAAATTGCCATGAATAATTATGACAGCGCTTCCGTTCAGCTTGAAAGGATTGCCGGTGAAAAAGAAGGAAATATTTATTCCGATAAAGCATTATATTTACTAGCTAAAATTTATCAATTCGGCTTAAATAACAAACCGAAGGCAATAGAAACTTATGAAAGCTTGCTTGCTAATTTTCCTAATTCATTATATCTTGATGCAGCAAGGAGCGAAATATTAAAGTTAAAGGATGTTGTAAATAATGGGTAAAAAACAAAACCAGAAAATTGTTAAATGTTCATTTTGCGGAAGAGACGGCAGCGAGGTCGGCAGCATGATCGCCGGTCCTGATGTTTATATATGCGATATATGTATCGGCAGCAGCGTTGATATTTTAAAAAACAATATGGCTGCCTATACAAACGGAAAAACCAAAAATCCGATAATTCATACACCTGCATCATTAAAGAAAACTTTGGATGAGTACGTTATAGGGCAGGATAAGGCAAAAAAAGTATTAGCTGTTGCGGTTTATAACCACTATAAAAGAATTAATTCCCGCTCATCTTTTTTTGAACTTGACGATGTAGAAATTGAAAAAAGTAATATCTTACTTATTGGTCCTACCGGAGTTGGAAAGACTTTGTTAGCACAAACACTTGCAAAAATATTAGATGTTCCTTTTGCTATTGCAGACGCAACTACTTTAACGGAAGCCGGTTATGTCGGCGATGACGTGGAGACAGTTCTTGTTCATCTTCTGCAAGCGGCAGATTACAATTTAGAGCGCGCACAGAAGGGAATTGTTTATATTGACGAAATCGATAAGATAGCGCGTAAAAGCGAGAGCACTTCTATAACAAGAGATGTTTCGGGCGAAGGCGTTCAGCAAGCGCTTCTAAAGATTCTTGAAGGAACGATTGCAGGCGTGCCTCCTAAAGGCGGAAGAAAACACCCCGAACAAAGCTTAATTAATGTGAACACTAAAAATATTTTATTTATTGTAGGTGGCGCCTTTGACGGTATAGATAAACTAATTGCTGCAAGAATAAATAAAAACAAAATGGGATTTTCTTCCAAAGCTTTAAAGGAGAAAAAATCGGAAGAGGATTTGATCAAAAATATTCTTCCGGAAGATTTACTCCGTTACGGGCTGATACCGGAACTAATCGGGAGAATACCGGTTATTGCGCCCCTGCAGACGCTTTCTGAGGAGGCTTTCAAAAGCATACTTACCGAACCCAAAAATGCTATCTTAAAGCAATATAAGAAATTATTTATGATCGAGGGTATTGAGCTTGAGTTTGA
>JAJYSI010000346.1 GCA_021793635.1 Bacteroidota bacterium | reverse complement strand
AAAGAGCAACCGTAAACTCGTACTCGCTTTCACAAAATTATCCAAATCCTTTTAATCCAACAACGACTATAAAATATAGTTTAAAGGAAAGATCAAACGTGAAGATCACTTTAGTTAATGTTATCGGGGAAGTGATTTCAATATTGGTAAATGAAGAAAAGGGACCTGGCGAATATCAAATAAATTTTGACGCAAAAAATCTTCCAAGCGGAGTTTATTTCTACAAGATAGAAGCGAGTAAATATTCTTCAGTAAAAAAGATGATGTTAGTTAAGTAAACTTGGCGGTTTCTGCGTCCCGCCGCGGCGGACTTTGCGTACTCTGCGTGAAAGAAAAAAGCTCCACGCAGAGAGCGCAGAGAATCTGCAGTGGGCGCAAAGTGGAAATGCATATGAAAAAAATTATTATAGCTTTACTTTTTCTTGGCGGTAATTGTTTTATTTATTCCCAGGGAATAAACCCAAATAGAGCAGATAGGGATAAGCCGGAATATTTCGTCCCTAAAAAACATCAATCGGATTTTGGGAAATTGAAAAAGTTATCGGTAAAATCATTTTACAAATCCAAACCTGAGTGGCAGCATATTATAGATTCAACATGGGGTCCGGGAGATCCTCTGCCTCAAAAGTTGCTAATATTTAATACGTACGCAAAAGCTGTTCATGATGAATTTGACGGAATAAAATCGCTTAACGTAAACTGGGATTCGCTTTATAATTTCTTTCTTAATAAAATTAATGATTCCACAAGCCGGGGCGCCTTTTCTGCAATCATGAGCCGCTTTGCATACAGCCTAAAGGATTTGCACACCAAAGCATATGATTCTACCGTAGTATGGACTCCATTGAATCCTGGAGTACCGGTTTTATTATTGGGAAGTTATAACACAGTTGAGCATTTTGGCGCTGTAACAACAATATTATCCGACAGCACGACTTTAGTATTGAGGGTAGTGCCCAATCATCCTCTCGGACTGGAACCAGGCGATATTATTTTAGGTTATGAAGGAAAACTATGGAAAGATTTGGTAAGAGAGTTATTAGATGCAAATCTGCCCATGGCTGCATCCACTGGAGGCTGCGGATCTGCAGATACCTACCTAAATCTTTCATGTGCCGGTTTAAACTGGCATTTGTTTGACACAATAGATATACTTAAAAATTCCGGTGATACTGTGCATCTATCAGTACTGCCTTTACTAAACCTAAATGCGCAACCAATGCCGAATAACGAGCAAATGGCAATGCCTAATATTCCTTTCCCTGATGTTATTTCTGATGGTTGTGCAACATACGGGATTTTGGAAAATACAAACATTGGATACATTTTCCTTGGGCAGGAATTTCCTACTGTTAATGCTGAAGTTCAATTTTATAATGCAGTGAATGCATTGAAAAATACTGGTGCACTGATTATTGATATGAGGTTAAATTACGGCGGCTGGGCTCAGTTTAATGACGCTTTTCAAATTTTATTTAATGAATCATTAAACACTCTGGGAGATGCTTTTAGATGCAGCAGCAATTCCTTTGAACTTTGTCCTTCTAATAATTATTCTAATTATTACATTGTAGGAAAGCCTCCCAAATTTTATGATAGACCAATTGCCGTGCTCTTGGGACCAACATGTGTCAGTGATGGAGACATAACCGCACAGCGCTTAAGGTATCATCCAATGGTAAAGTTTTTCGGTAAGAGTTCAGATGCTTCGCACGGATTCAGTAAATTCATAACAGACTTTTCAGGCTGGTTTCTTAGATATTCCATAGCAGATGTTTTTCATATAAATAATCCAGGTATTTACCTGAATAAAAGAGAATTTCCTATTGACTTTCCTGTTTGGCATAATAAGGAGGATGTTGCAATAGGAAAAGACGCTGTTGTTGAAAAGGCTTTGGATTGGATTAATAATTTAGTCTACTGTCATGACTTAAAAGCTAACAATTTATACTGTCGTCCCGGCAAAGATACATTGAAATTTTCCGTGCAAATCGAAAATCCGAATTTACATCAGACCTCTTCTTTGTTGTATCTAAATAATTCTAAAGAAAATTTAATAGACTCGCTCTTGCTTACTAAAACCGGGACTTCAAATAAAACAGAAACATGGGATGGAAATTTATTAGCTCAGGATACAGAGGATTTTTTTAGAATTACTTTAGATGCTGTGGATATAAGCAATTCCGATAATTTTATGAGTAAGAATATTCTGCGGTTTACAACTGCTGGACCAATCACTGTTGATAGTATAAAATATAATAAAACTTCGAGCAGCAATATAAGTATAAGACCATTTTTGCATAATCACGGCAGTTCCAGGGCTATCAAAAATGTATCACTGAAATTAACTTCAAATGATCCATGTGTAAAAAAAATCAATCCAAGTGAAATAATCTTAAATGATATTCCGGCAGGCTCTACTGTAGGTGCTTCGACCTGGTGCAGCATTGGATACATTGATTCTGTGTTTCCCGGTTATTTCAAACTTTACTTTCAAATTATGAGCGATGGCTGGGCGTACTGGACGGATTCAACAAACGTTATTGTAACCGGAATTAAAGAAAAGAAAATCCAGCCATTAGTTTTTAGTCTGCAGCAAAACTACCCAAATCCATTTAACCCGGTTACTACTATAAACTACAGCATCAAAGAAAGAACAAATGTAAAGATTACAATATTAAACGTTATTGGTGAAGAAGTATCTGTCCTTTTGAATGAAATAAAAGCACCGGGAGAATATCAAATTAATTTTAACGCAGGCTCTATGCCAAGCGGAGTTTATTTCTACAGAATGCAGGCTGGAAACTTCTCAACTGTAAAGAAGATGATCTTTATGAAGTGATGCAAATAAAGTAAAAGAACGGAAGCCCTGTTTGTTGGAAGGGCTCTTCAAAATTTTATATAATTTTGAGGAAACGGCAGGGTAAATCCGTCATTAAATGATAATTACTGACAATTTTAAAAAGCGAGCAATAACTAAATGACTGTCACCCGGCAAACATAAAAAACGACCTATGATTAAATAGTTATTTCCGAAAACTTTAAAAATGAATTGATAACTAAATAATTATTGCCAGGCAAATTTAAAAAGTGAGCAATGACTAAATGATTATTACCTGCCAAATTAAAAAAACAGGCAACAACTATATGATAACTTCAAAACTGATTAAAAATTGAACAGATAATTAAATGATTAACTCAAGTTGAGCGCTTTTGGGAAAAAGTATTTTTTAGCCACTATTTAACACGAATTACATTTAAGAAATTCGCGAAAATTGGTGCTAATTCGTGGCTTTTTATACTCCTAAATTAAAGCCGCAAGCTTGAGTTATAAATACTATTTTACAATAATATAAGGAAATACAAAAATGCAAAATCTAAAAAAATTACTAACCACAGCCAGAACAACGGAGGCAGACACAGTCTCCAGCGGTATAATTACTGAATTCGAAAAAAATGATTGGAGCTGGGATGCACATTTAACGGGCATTTTCGGTTTATTAAAATCTGAGAATATACAGCTTTCAAAGGCTATTAAACGTATGAAAGCTGAAAGCGATCTTGAAGAGAAGGACGAACAAAGGGATAATAAAGTGAGAGCCATTAATTACATAGTTATAGGATTTATACATCATTCCGATTCAGCAATTAGCTCTGCCGCTGAAAAGGTTAATACTGTATTTGAGCATTATGGAATTGATATTATCTATGAAAGTTATGCATCGGAAACGTCTTTAATAAAATCCTTACTGACTGACTTTGCTGTACCGGATATACAAACGGCAATAACTGCGCTGCCGGGACTAAGTCAAATGGTAGTAGATTTAAGAACTGCTCAAACAGCATTTGAAGCTGCACAATTGCTTTTTCAAAATGAAAAGGCAGCTGAAGGCAGCGAAGAAAATGCAACAGAATTAAAGAAAAAAGTAATTTCAGTAATAAATGATAAGCTTGTTGTTTACCTGAATGCAATGATACAGGTAAATGAAGCAAAGTACGGTGCATTCTCAGGAACCGTTGCTCAAATAATTAACGATATGAATGAGATAGTAAAAAAGAGAAGGAAAGTTAAGGATACCGCAAATATAGAATTTACCCAATCTTAATTCTTAGTGGGCTCTGCGTGAAAAAAAACTTCTCGCGGAGGAGACGCGGAGGTGAAAACAAATATGGAAAAAAATAATTTTATAATTATAATCAATTGCATATTATCGGGCTGCAATAAAACAGACATTACTAAATCCCGTTCTGAGCCCGATTATCCGGATTCAAGGGAAAGATACATTAATATCTC
>JAJYSI010000345.1 GCA_021793635.1 Bacteroidota bacterium | reverse complement strand
CTGCGACTTTGAGTGGACGTGCAGCTTCTGGTAGATATTCCTGATATGATTTCTAACTGTCTGAAGGCTTATAAATAGCTTTTCTGAAATTTCATCATTGCTTAAACCTGTTACTATAAGAGAAAGGATTTCCTTTTCACGAATTGAAAGACAGCTTGTTTCATTTTTCTGAGGAACATAATTCTTAAATAAATTCAACGCCTGCTTTGCAATTATTGGTGTCATCGGGGATCCCCCTTCCGCCGCATCTTCTATTGCTTGTAGAATTCTAATCGGCTGAGTCTTCTTAAGAAGATATCCATCCGCGCCTGAGAGTATTGAATGAAATATTTTTTTGTCATCGTCAAAAACCGTCAGCATTATAATTTTTACATCAGTAAATTTCTTCTTAAGCAGCGGCAGCCCCTCAATTCCCGACATTCCCGGAAGGTTTATGTCAAGCAGTATTACATCGGGCTCTTCTTCATTTTTTAAAGCGCTTTCTACCGAATCAAATTCACCCGTGCAGATGAATCCTTCTGTAGAATTTAGGATAAAACAAATGCTCTTCCTGAATTCAACGTGATCTTCAATTATTGAAACTCTTATATCCATTTAACTTGCTTCTCTGGTATTTATCCTTGGTAAAGTTTTAAATATTTTTTATATAATGCAATAGTCCATTTATGTCAATTTTCTTTTTAATTTGATTTCAGTCCCGTTTCCCTGAGAAGAATTTATTGAAATCTCGCAGCCGGATTCTTTCGACCTCTCAATAATATTTTTTATTCCGTGCCCGTGAAAATTATTACCGCCACCTTCATTATTCGTAATTATTTTTTCAACCGGGAAGCCTGTCCCGTCATCTGCTAATGAAATTAGTATATATCCGTCGGAGGCTTCGGCTTTGAAGTCAACATGAACTGCTTTAGAATGATGAATTATATTATTCAATGATTCTTTGAAGATTAGATAAATATTTCTTCTTACTGTGTCGGAAATGGAATACTCCGAATGGTTAAGATTTATTTGAGAATTAAAATTTATAGAATTAACTGAACAGATATCTGAAATTAAAATTCGAAGTCGTGAAATTAAATCGCTCAATTTATCGTGTTCAGGCGAAACAGTCCACACAATATCAGTAATTGACTCTGTTGCATCGGCTAAAAGCGAATTTACTTTGTTCACCAGGAAAGCTTCCTCCCCTGAGTTGTTGTTTAGTTTCCTCTTAAGAGCTTCGGTGTATATTACAGAGCTGCTTATAGTCGAAGCCAAATCATCATGAAGGTCTCTTGCAATTCTATCTCTTGTTTCCTGCTTCTCTCTTTTTGCTATCTTCACGAATATCACCCGTTCATAAAAAAGATATAGAATGATGAAATAAATCAATATTGAAGATACCGGAATGAGCGTTGATTGCACCGTATCTTGATAATTAAATAAAAAGATTTGAATCAGATAAATTCCAAGCGCCGACAAATGAAATAAAATGCTGAACAAGTTGTTCCAGTTGTATCTTCTTTTTCCGTACATCGTGGAAATTACTATCAGGATTAAAATGAAGATAATCTTCCCGCCTTCAAATTGAATTTCAGGATCAATTAAAGATCTATTTAGAAACTTTATAGTTATAGTTTTGAAAGCCGCAATTCCTTCTTCCTCATTTAAAAAGATTTTTTGTCCCGGCTTTACGTCTTTTAATATTTTTTTGACATGACTTGCCGGGAAATAAACAACTAAGTCGTATAATTTATTTTTATCCGCACCGAAATGAACTTCCATCGAATTGTGCGATGAATATCCGGAACCGCCGTTAATTTCTCTGTAGCCGAGTAGCCCTTCCCGCTTTTCAGCTAAGCCTTTTTTATAAATCCAGACTTTGGTTCCGATGGCGTCCCGGTTGCTTATCGTTCCGTTTATTTTTAATAATATAAAATTTTCGTTATTCAGATTATTTATGTAAAGGTTACTTGAGCCGTTAACATAATTTGCCGCGTAAAGATCCATGTCTCCGTCATTATCAACATCGCCAGCCGACGTACCGGTACCATAACCTGAATGCTGCGCTCCGGTTTGAATTGTAATGTCGACAAATTTTTTACCCTTAACATTTTTGTATAAGATATTGGAGCCGACATTTGAAATGTACAAATCAACAAATCCATCCTGATCAAAATCTGCAAAAGTTACACCGTAAGTCAGCAAAGAATCCAAACCAAGATATTCCTTTGTTACATCAGTAAAGATTCCCTTTCCGTTATTAAGATAAATCCGGTTTGAAGTTTTTCTATTTGCAACGAACAGATCAAGATAACCGTCGTTGTTTATGTCTGCAAAAGCTGCACCGTTGCTTTTGGCAAAAGGTTCGCCGCCGGTATTCGATTTCTCGGTTATGTTCTGAAATTTTATCACTCCGTCATGTGAAATATTTTTATAAAGAATATTTGGAAGCCCCCAGTTGGTAACATATAGATCAAGTTTGCCATCGCCGTCAACATCGGCAAATGTGGCGCACATGCCTCCGTACGTAGTTGTAAGCCCGGCTGATTCGGTTACATCTTTAAAATACCCGTCGCCGTTATTTTTGTATAGACGATTTGATGAATATTCATTTGTAACAAACAAATCGACATAGCCGTCATTATCAACATCGCCGAAAATTGCCATGTTGCTTCTTTCCTTCGAATCGCATGCTCTTCCCTTGTGGTAAGTTACATTCCTGAAATAACCGTCTCCGTTATTTAATAATAATTTATTTTTCCCTACAAGATTGCATAGATAAAGGTCTTCATCGCCGTCATTATCAATGTCGGCAGTACCGGCGCCAAGAAATATTTCTGTCGGAGCGTTGATGCTTGAGTCTCCTGTAATCCCGGTAGCTCCTCTGTAAACTGCTTCATCTTCAAAATAAATTTGTTTCGTTTCTATATTTTCATTTCCAATATACAGCCTGCCCGGATCAAAAATGCAGACGGCATAGATATCTTTAATTCCATCGTTATTAAAATCTTCAATAGAAATTCCATATTCGTCTTTAACATCTTTGTTGAAAGATGTCATTTTAACCTGTTCGAATCCTAAATTAATATTACTGCTGTTTTCCCTTGCAGGTGAATAGTGCAGTATGGTTCCTTTATCGCCTGCTATCCATCCCTCATTTGATGAAAGCATAAAAATATCATGAAGATTTTCCCTTGTCGGAGAATAAATTTGTTCCCAGTTCTTTTTATTAAAATGAACAATCAAACCGTTAACGCCGGCTCCCCAAATCTCGCCGTCTTTAAGAAAAAATAATCGTTCAACATTTTTAAACATTGAGTTTATTGAATGCAAATTCCATTTGGAACCAGAATAATATAATAACTTATCGTTAGTCATGGCATAACCGGCAGCATCATTGGAAAAATCGATGAATCGTACTTTCTCTCCCATTAGCTGCTGTGTCCAGTTGTT
The DNA here is from genome assembly GCA_021793635.1 of Bacteroidota bacterium. The sequence continues at coordinate 864 of JAJYSI010000345.1, read as the reverse complement.
ATGCTTGTAATGAAATAGACTTTGATCAACTGTAGAAAGCCAGATATCATTTTTGCCGCTCCCGTATACGCAGTTAATACCCCAGGGCGTATTCGGAAGCGGTAAAAATTCCCATTTATTATTTTTCAAAAATATAAGTTCTCTGTCTCCTGCAAGAAAGCCGGTATTTTTATTGATGAAATACATGGAAGCAATCTGGTTGGAAGATGGATTATTTTCGGCATTCCAATTTTTTCCGTCAAAATAATAGAGATCAGATCCGTTTAATATGTTTGAGCTTGCCGCCCAATAATTATTTTCATCGAGCGCGTAAAAACTGCTGATTCTTGGTATAGGTGGAGACTTACATGAAATCTTCCACTCTTTTCCGTTAAACTCTAATAAATATCTCCCGGTAATAGCCCCCTTTTCTTTTGACAACATAAAAATTCTATCCAGCTTATTCTTTACGGGAGAATGAAAGATGGTCCATGAGCTTGAATTTTTCTGAAATGATTTTTGTGAATAGGTTTCCCCGTCAGCATAAAATATAAACTGAAAGATTAGAAGATATTTTATTTTGGCAATCATAATGATTTAACCTTTGCATCAATATAATAATTCTTTTATAAGATTAAAAATTTTTACTTGAATAGCTTCAGAATTCTCAATATCAAAAAGATTTAGAAATAACGAGTGGAAAAGTTATAATCTGCTAAAGATTTCATTAATATTTTCGATAATGGATGATGTACAAGTATGTTAAATGAATGAAAAGTTTAAAGAATAAAAAAGAACCTTTACAAGAGCACGAAAATCTTAAAAGAGAAAATGAAGTTCTGAGATTAAAACTAAAAGAGACAAAGGAAGAACTGTCTAAGGAAG
>JAJYSI010000344.1 GCA_021793635.1 Bacteroidota bacterium | reverse complement strand
GCCAAGTTCCTGCTCAACATCAGTATTAATTTTATAAAAGTTTACCTTTCCCGCATACTCAACAGATAGCTCTTCCATTACGGGAGCTACCATTCGGCATGGACCGCACCATGGCGCCCAGAAATCAATCACGCACGGAAGGTCACCTTCAAACTTCCATTCTTTATTCGTTTCAAAATTAAAAACTTTTTTAAGAAAAGCTTCTTTGGTTAAATCCTCTGGCATTTTTTCTCCTTGTCATCTTTTATATATTATTAATTTATATTTAAAATTTTGATCGTGCTCTAACACTTAAACTTTTTCCAACACAGTAAGAAGTTTTGATTTAACTTCTTCTGCTATTGCGAGCATATCCTTATTATCAATAAGCTGAGACATTATCATTGGGTTAAAAACAGACACTGCGCATTTCCCTTCCTTTTCATAAACAATGACGTTGCACGGAAGGAGCAATCCTAATTCTTCTTCAATCTGAAGAGCTTTGTGCGCAATAGGCGGATTACAGGCGCCTAATATTTTGTATTTCTTAAAATCAACGTTTAACTTCTTCTTCATTGTGTCTTTTACATCTATTTCAGTCAACACACCAAAGCCAACTTTCTTTAACTCCTCAGTAACCTTTTCAACAGTTTCTTCAAAAGGCTGGTCTACTATTTTTGAAAATCCATATTCCATTTAATTTGATCCTCCTAAATATTTCTCTAAAAACTCCTGGGGCTTGACGCCTAAAAAAACCTGCCGGATAACGCCGTCTTCCACTGCAATTGTTGTAGGTGTTGCTTTAATTCCAAAAACGCGAGCGGTGTTAATATCCTTCGATATATCAACATCATAAACATTCTTGTAATTCGATTGCAAAGTTTTGATAACGGGTGTCTGGGCTTTGCATGCATGACACGAAGGACTGAAAAAATACACAAGACCTTTTGTACCGTTACTTTCCAGCTTTTTAAGATTACCCTTCAATCCGGTTAGCTTTGTACCTTTAGAACGTTTTGCCGCAATGACCATCACAAATTGCATTAACATAATTAAAGCGATTATACCGAATATTATATAAAGTACTATCATCATAATAATTACTTCTCGCTTTTTTCTTTTGAAGTATTAATGTTGAAGCGGGTGTAGCACGGACAAAATCTGGTGGTGCTAGTAAACACAAAAGCTATTGCCATTAACCCAAGAATTACGGCAGTACCGCCTTGAATAGTCTTTGTTAGAAAAAGAATCAAAACCAGTAATGCTGCCAATCCTCTAAATATCCTATCAATCGTTCCAACATTTTTTTTCATTTTGTTTTATTTAAATCCTTTCGCATTCCATGCGTTAATACCGCCAAGTAAATTTGCTGAGTTAAATCCATGTTTCTTTAGTTTAGATGCAGCAGATACACTTCGGTTTCCGGTTCTGCAATAACAAATAATTTCTTTATCCTTAAACTTATTCAATTCACCGATTCTGGTTCCTATTTCATGCACGGGGATATGAAATGAACCTTTGATCATGCTAACTTTTCTTTCTTGAGCTGTTCTTACATCAAGAAGAAGTACATTCCGGCTGCCTTTAACTTTCTCTGCTGCCTCAGCCGCTGAATAATGCTTAACCGAGCGTTTTACTAAATATTTCTTTATCTGAACAAATACTATAAGTGCAAAAAGCACTAACAATAAGATCTGTACTACTGACATAAGCCTCACTCAATTATGTTAAATTAGATATGTAATTAAAAAAAAGGATTCACACATTTACGAAAAGATGATATTGAGAATAATACTACAGAATATTCCATAGTTTTAGGGACATCAAAATCACAGCACTTATAAGGACAACTTTGATCCACTTTTCGCCGCCACGCACAGAGAATTTAGCCGCCCAAAATGCTCCTAATGAAGTTCCGGCAGCAAGACTTAATCCGTAACTCCAATTAACATCTCCTTGAAGAATAAAAATCAATAATGCCGGAATCGTGTAAACGGCAACAATAAAAACCTTATGCATATTTACATGCACCAAATTTAACTTCATTAGATAATTTAGAGCCGCCATAAGTAGGAACCCCACTCCGACTTGGATAAATCCGCCGTAAAATCCAATGAGAGCCATTGCAATTACAACTTTCCATGTAATCTTGCTGTTTTCAACTACGTTATTAGTTTTTTTTGATTTAGGAACTATCATAGAAATAATAATTCCAATCATTATCACGCCGAGTATTTTTTGAAATGTTTCATCGCCTATTCTAACTGAAAGTAGCGCACCGGCAATTGCACCCGGTAAAGTAAGAAGCGACATTTTCATACTTAGTTCAAATTGATGATAATCTTCCTTTTTAAAAGAGTAAACGCCCGTTGCCGTTTGAAGAAAAACACCAACCCGGTTTGTGCCGTTAGCCACAGCAGAATTGAGGCCAAGAAAAATCAATACAGGCAGAGTTAAAATTGAGCCGCCACCTGCGTTAATATTTATAAAGCCGGCAACTACTCCTACGGCAAAAAGAAGCAGGATCGAATGAATTGGGATCAAATTATTTCCAGAATAATATCAAAATAATGCAATACGAATATATAAATAAGTAAATAAATATTTGATGAATTTAATTACCTCTTTCAAACTAAAAAATAAATTTCTTATATTAAAATAGATGCATTTCAATCTTTACGTTCAATCAATTATATAAGGAAGAACGCCTTTGCTAAAACAATTATTCAGAACCAAAAGTCTTGATGCGCTTGTTCACGAAGGAGAAGAGCCGAAACATCAATTAAAGCGTGTACTTGGCGCTTTTGATGTAGTAATGCTGGGAATAGGTGCAATAATCGGTGCAGGAATCTTTGCAACAATAGGTACAGCCGCAGCCGGTGATGCAATGAGACCCGGAGCCGGACCCGCCTTAATGCTTTCATTTGTTTTAACAGCTATAGCTTGCGGTTTTGCGGCCTTATGCTATGCAGAGTTTTCTGCAATGGTACCTATTTCGGGGAGCGCTTATACTTATTCTTACGGAACACTCGGCGAACTTGTGGCGTGGATTATTGGCTGGGATTTAATAATCGAATATGCAGTCGGTAATGTTGCCGTAGCAATTAGCTGGGCTAATTATTTTAAAACATTTGTTGCTGGTTTCGGGATAATTATCCCAGATTGGATGTCTATCGATTATCGAACTGCAGCAAAAATACCGGGGTTGCTCGAACACGCACCACATATTTTGGGAGTACCAATTGTTTTTAACCTTCCAGCATTCTCAATTGTTGCATTAATAACCGTAGTTTTAGTTCTCGGCATACGTGAAAGCGCCCGGTTAACTACAGTTATGGTGATTATTAAACTTGCCGTACTTGGACTTTTTATCTGGGTTGGTTTTCATTATGTAAAACCCGCAAACTGGGTACCTTTTGCTCCAAACGGATGGTCGGGAATTCAAGCCGGCGCGGCAGTTGTATTTTTTGCTTACATAGGTTTTGATGCCGTATCTACAGTTGCCGAAGAAGTGAAGAATCCAAAACGAGATTTGCCAATCGGAATTATTGGTTCACTTATCGTCAGCACGATAGTTTATATTTTAGTAGCTGGGGTTTTCACGGGTATAATCCCCTATAAAGCATTAGTAAAAACACTTTCTACAAGTCAAGCCGAACCGTTAACACTTGCAATTCAATACGCCAACATAAAAAATTGGGGGAATTTTCTTGTCGGTGTAATTGCATTTGGATCAGTCATTGCCCATACCGCCGTTCTTCTGGTTTTTCAGCTTGGTCAGCCACGAATATTTTTTTCGATGGCCCGGGATGGTCTGCTTCCGCAAAGTTTTGCAAAGGTTCATCCTAAATATCGGACACCTTATGTAACAACAATTCTTACCGGGTTGATTGTCGGCATTACCGCAATGTTTACAACGATAGATGAGATGGTGGACTTAACAAACATCGGAACATTATTCGCATTTATACTTGTCTGCGCCGGAATAATCATACTTCGTAAGAAAGAGCCGGATAGACCAAGAGGGTTCAGAACACCGTGGGTTCCGTTACTTCCGCTGCTTGGGATCGCAGCATGTCTTTATCTTGTACTTGGACTGCCCTGGATTACGTGGATAAGATTTGCTGGATGGCTTTTAATAGGTTTGGTGGTTTATTTTTCATACGGATATAAAAGAAGTTTGTTAAGAAAAGAACTTTAATTTAGGATTTTAATCATCGGCGAGAAAATACAAACAAAACTCGAACGCGGATTAGGGCTAAAGGAAGCCACCGCTCTTAACATGATCGACATGATTGGGATCGGTCCGTTTATCGTACTTCCTATC
>JAJYSI010000343.1 GCA_021793635.1 Bacteroidota bacterium | reverse complement strand
ATCAGAATTTTATTAAGCCAAGATATGAGAGTATAGCAGAAGAGGCTGCACAAGTTGTTAATATCGCCTCAACCTATTTGGTAAATTATGAAGAGATTCAAGCGGAAATACGAGGCTCTGATTTAAAAGGAACAGGAATTTATTAAGCAAACTGAGAATCGATAAAAGGAAAAGTAATGAAACGATTTGCAATAAAAATATTTTTCGTTGCGTTTATAATTGGAATATTCACTGGAAAGGTTTATTCCCAGCAATTCGTCTACACCCCGATTAATCCGGCATTCGGGGGAAGCTCATTTAACAGCTCCTGGATGCTGGCAACTGCACAGGCTGAAAATAAATACACGACAAGTTCGTACAACAATTATTACAATAGTTTGTATGGGACAAATTCTCTGGATCAATTCAGCCAGAATTTAAATAATCAGATATTAAGCCAGCTATCCAGTAAGATTATTAAATCAGTTTTCGGGGAGGGGAATATAAGCGAGGGACATTATGAATTAGGAAAATTTATAATTGATATCAGTCCTTCTAACGAAGGTGTCCATATCAATATTCTTGACAACACCAATGGAAATCAAACAGACATTATTGTACCGTTTTATTAAAACTATGATGATTTATGAAAATGACTCGATTTAAAATATGGTTTGTGTTGATATTGCTTTTACTCGGTCTAACAAGCTGCGCTTCTTTAGAGCCATTTAAGAGTTCAAAAGCTGCGTTAGGTCCTAAAACTCCAACTAATATTGAACTTTCATCTTTACCTGATCCAAAAGAAAAAATAGTAGCTGCAGTATACAAATTCAGAGACCAGACCGGGCAATATAAAAACTCTTCAGTATCCAGCAGCTTTTCAACAGCAGTCACTCAAGGAGCTACTTCAATTTTGATAAAAGCACTTGAAGATTCCAAATGGTTTATTCCTATTGAAAGAGAAGGGTTATCGGATTTATTGAATGAGCGGAAAATTGTCAGGTCAAGCAGAGAAAATTTTTTAGGAGAAGAAGGCAAAAAATTACCAGAACTTCCTCCGTTATTATATGCAGGTATTATTTTGGAAGGCGGAATAATTTCTTATGATTCAAATGTACTAACCGGCGGAGAGGGAATACAATATTTCGGGATAAGCGCTTCCGGACAATACAGGCAAGACAGAATTACAATTTATCTAAGAGCAATTTCGACACAAAACGGTCGTGTATTAAAAACCGTTTACACCACAAAAACTATTTTATCTCAACTTATTGATATAGGTGTTTACCGCTATGTAGACTATAATACGCTTCTGCAAGCAGAAACGGGAGTATCATATAATGAACCCACCGACATTTGCGTTACTCAAGCTATTGAGAAAGCCGTTCAAAGCTTAATAATTGAAGGCGTAGTAGATGGCTTATGGCAGCTTAAAGATGCAGCCAGTTTCTCATCTGCTGCAATTCAAAATTATTTTAAAGAAAAAAGCGAAGGAGAAAAAAAGGATTATCTCGGCAGAAGACTTACAAAAAACCGGGGGCTTGTAGGACTAAACCTGAATGTCGGCGGACAAAAGTATTCCGGTGATTATAACAATCAAGAAACAAACACGGCTGCCGGTCTAAGTTTAAGAATTAAGGCTTCCGATAAACTATTTTTAGGACTCAGCTATCATAAGGGAAGACTTTCGGCAAAGAATTCATTTAATTCAAATTTTCATTCGATTGATGCAAGAGGCGATCTCTATCTATTAAATGAATTCAGTATTACTCCTTACTTAATATTTGGCGGAGGAGTAATCTTCCGGGAAGACAGCAGAAGATCGCAGTCATACCCCATATCTCTGGACTCTTATTATTACCCTTCCCTGCTGTTTGGATGCGGACTGGAATATTTGGCAATAGATAATGTCGGATTGAATTTGGAATTAACAAATCATTATACGTTAGGTGATAAGCTGGATGGAATAACTGGCGGGAAATATTTTGATTACATCTGGAGTTTGAATTTCGGAATAAATTTTTATTTCGGTAATTGGTAAGGAAAGGATTAGCTAATAATCAATTTAATAAACAAGATGAAAGAAAGGAGCGGTAGGATCAAATTCTGTTAAATAGATTTCATAAATTTTTCACAATATGCATTCCGGCAGGTCATATTGTAAAAAAGGCAGCGAAAGAGCTCTTCTTTACTAAATAAATAGTATAGAATATGCTGAACTCTAACGCCACCCTTGATCAAAAGTTCTATAATAATTTAACAAAAATTTGTTTAATTAAAAATAGATCAAATCTCTGCCGAGTAAAATTTGAGTGAATTATTCTCTTAAATAACTCAAGCCCAGTTAAAAAAAATAATTCATATCAAAGAAAAATTGATTGAAAATTTTTTCAATCATTGGGCATGAAATAAAAATTTTTTATGCCAACTGTTCTTTGTTTAATATAAAGAATGACTACACCAGTCAATGAACTGTACTGAGATGTTATTCCACAATGCTATTCATGATATGATGCAGAGATGCCGATTGTCGGGGTTTGATATATATCCGGTTTATTTTCAATTAGCAGCTAAAAACTCGATGTAAAATTCAACGGTAAGTAATGATATCTCGTTCAATTTATTCCGGTGCAGATAGGGGCAGTAAATGAACAATCCTAAAGGTTGTTCGAATAATTTCAAAATAAATATGTTCAATAAAAATTAAGGAAAAATAAAATGAAAAACTTATTTGTTAGTTTACTCGTAGTAGTTTTATTTGCAGTAACTGCCTTCGGACAGACCAACAAAGCAAAGACAACTCAAAATGGAAGCTCCAATGAAGCTTTTGTAGATCAGCTTGGTAACACCAACAACGCAACAATTTTATCTCAGGGAAATTTAAATAATGACAACTCCATAATTGATCATCTTTTTTCTATACCCAAAACCGACCCGCTAATACTATATCCCGCTCCAATGATGGCTAAAGGTATTACCCAGCACGGGGATGACAATACGGGTAGTATAACTCAATATTGGAATAATAATCATGCAGGAATTGCCCAATATGGGAATAGCAACGTCGCAAATATTGACCAGTCAGATCCAACTTCTTCTTTGACAAGTTATCGTAACGCTTGGGTTGATCAATTGAATGGTGATGGAAATACAGCCAATATAATTCAAAGTGGTCCGATTATTTCTAGCTATGTTTTACAAAATGGCGGTTTAAACACTGTCTCCATTAATCAGTCTGATTTTGCACTTTCAGATGTTGTACAGGATGGATCTGCTAATAACTTAAAACAAACTCAATCTGGCGGTCTATCATCTACCGATAAGAACGAAGCATATTCTTATCAAATTGGAAAAGACAATTTTGCAGTTCAATCTCAATCAGTTGGATCTTCAAACTTATCTTTAATAACTTCAATTGGGAACAACAACGGTATATTAGGCGATGAAATAAAGACTGTTCAAAAGGGCAGCAGTAACAGTGCTTCTATTGAAGAAGGCTTACTTGGAGCAGTGAATTTTAGTTTGGCTTCTGTACTTCAAACAGGCAGCTTTAATGTAACAACAGTTTCTCAAGAAGCTGGAGATTTTAATGAAGCCAGGGTAACACAGAATACCAGCTATAATAAGGCTTATGTATATCAGACTGGTGCTTCTAATTGTTCGCTTATAACACAGCAATAGGTAGTTGGATAATTTGCCTCACGGAACTCAATCCGTGAGGCAGTCTATAAATTGAATTGATTAAGAAGATAATAAGAAATGAAAACATTAATAAAAATATTTATAACTGTCTTTATCGAAGCATGTTTTCTGTTCCCTCAAAGCAATACTTCTTACACAGTTCAAATCGGTTCAGCAAATAACTCGTCCACTTTAGAAAATGGAATAAGTAATTCTTCAAATATAGAACAACTTGGAGATGCAAATAGATCGGATATCTTTATTATGGGTAATCATAACTTAGTACAGGGAGAGATAAACCATGATTTTTATGTACCGCATACATTACTAATCTATTCTGGTCCACTGCATGGAGATGGTATTACTCAAATAGGAAATCTTAATGATGCAGCAATAACCCAACACGGCAATTTCAACGTCGCAGGTATTGGTCAGATTGGAAATAACCAAAGGGCAGTTATTTCACAAGACGTAAATCCAATGCTGACCGGACAAAATTATTCGGGTGCGGACCAGCTTAACGGTAATAAAAATTTATTTTATCATATTCAAATCGGTACTAATGATGAAGGATATGCCGTTCAAAATGGAAATTCAAATAATATCCATTTAGAACAATACAATTTATGTTCTCTGTCCGAAGCAGTTCAG
>JAJYSI010000342.1 GCA_021793635.1 Bacteroidota bacterium | reverse complement strand
TTCCGATCTCTTCTTTTCCTATTGCCTATTTCTTACTGCCTACTGCCTATTATTAGTACTGGATAATAAATCATGAATTTAGGTAAAAAAATAGAATGAAACCAGAATATGATATAGTTATCGTCGGCGCCGGACCTGCAGGCTCAATCGCGGCGCGTTATGCAGCGGAAGGAGGGGCCTCCGTTTTGATGCTTGAAAAAGACAGAGACGTTGGCTACCCGGTGCGCTGCGGCGAAGCAATAAGTAAAGCCGGAGTTTCAGAATTTATTGCTCCCGATGAAAGATGGATATCCGCGCATATAAATAAATTTGCATTAATCTCTCCTGACGGTACGGAAGCTGTCATAGAATTTGGCGACGCCGGTTATGTTCTTGAACGAAGAATATTTGATTATGAATTAGCCAAAACTGCTGCCAAGGCAGGGGCTGAAATTTTAACTCGCGCTTATGTGAACGGACTCTTATTTGAAGACGGGAAAGTCTCAGGCGTAAAATATGAATACCGCGGTGAGCAAAAAGAATTGAAAGCAAAAATTGTAATCGGCGCTGACGGCGTTGAGTCAAGAATCGGAAGATGGGCGGGACTAAAAACTTATGTTGATTTTAGAGAGATGGAATGCTGCGTTCAAGTCACCGCCTCTAATATCAATGTGAAAGACGATACTCTCTATTTTTATTTTGGTGAAAATGTTGCGCCCGGCGGTTATTTCTGGATCTTCCCAAAAGTAAATGGCGCTGCTAATATTGGCTTAGGTGTAAGTGGAATGGTAGGGAAGAAAAAATCTGCTTTATCTTTTCTAAATAATTTCATGGAGAATAATTTTCCGAATTCACCTATACTTACCTCAATTGCCGGGGGAGTCCCAAGTACAATTACTTTGGAGAAAATTTCTGCTCCCGGAATAATGCTTGTGGGAGACGCAGCGCGCCAGGTTAATCCTCTAAGTGGAGGCGGAATCGCAAGCGGAATGATTGGAGGAAGTATTGCCGGCAAAATTGCTGCTGAAGCTATCACTAATAATTCACTCGATCATATTTTAACTTACGATAAAGCCTGGCACGAAAGATTAGGCAAACGACACGAGTTGTTTGAGAAAATTAAAAACGGTATTTATAATTTCTCCGATGATAAGTTTAATAAGATTGCGCATTCCTTCAATAAAATACCATACGAAAAAAGAAGTTTGGGAAAATTATTTACCACTGCGCTTTTCAATCAACCATCTCTTTTGGTTGATGTTGCTAAAATATTTATCATTTAAGCATTTTCAATTTGATGGGTTAATAAATTGAAAAAAAATATTTCAAACGGAATTCAAAAGGAAGTAGAGAAAAATCTTTTTAATCAGAAGAATCTTCAGGAACAATGCTATGGGCTTGAAGATGTTTTTCTCTGGTATTCTTCATCCGGCAAAAAAGCCGATTCAATATTGTTTTCGGACAGCATTGAAAATGTAACTGGTTATACCCCCGGGGAAATAAAACAATTTCCTGAATTGTTGAATAAAATTATCGTCAAAGAAGATTTGCAAAAAGTTAAAAGACAGTTTAATGAATTTGTGAAAGACCAATCGCAAAATTCCTTAAAATTAATTTATAGAATTCTTCGCAAAGATAAAGTAATTATTTGGGTACAAGAAAATATCACTGTCAAAAGAGACAAAGACGGGGAGATAAAAATATTCAACGGTGTAGTTACAAATATTTCGGATCTGAAATCTGAGATGCAATCCTTAGAAAAATCATTGGAAAAATTTCAACGCCTTAATGAAACAAAAGATAATTTCATCTCGATGCTTTCGCATGATCTGCGCGCTCCATTTACAAGCATCCTCGGCTTTGCAGAAATTTTGATAAACGAACCAAATCTGTCTGATTCAGAGCGTGTAGAATACTTAAATTACATCAACGATTCGTCACAACACCAGCTGCAATTAATAAATTATTTACTTGACTGGTCAAGGCTTCAAACTGGGCGGCTTAAAGTTGAACCCATACGGCTGCATGCTCAAACTGTGGTTTATAATTGTGTCTCTTCACTCACTGGTAATGCAATTAGAAAAAATATCGAAATAAAAGTAAACGTAAAGGATTCTCTTAATATTCATGCTGACGAGCGCTTACTTATGCAGGTGATAACTAATTTGTTAAGCAATGCTATAAAATTTTCTCGCGAACAGGAAACAGTTGAAATTTCCGCTGATGTTTTTAATAATGGAATGGCGGAGTTTATCGTTAAAGATGAAGGTATAGGAATTTCGGAAGAAAATAAGAACAAGCTTTTTAGAATTGAAAAAGTCTTTTCCACAGAGGGAACTAAAGGAGAAAAAGGAACCGGTTTGGGGTTGTCACTCGTGAAAGAAATAGTTGAAAAACATAACGGGTCAATCTGGCTTTATTCAAAATTCGGCGAAGGTAGTGAGTTTCACTTTACAATTCCTTGCTCGCAAAATATTATTCTTATCGTCGAAAACAATCCTTTGAATAGAATGAAGTATGAAGATTTAATTCAGCAAAGCTGCACGTCTTATAAAATAATTACAGTTGAGAATGGTTACGAAGCGATGGAAATTATTATTGATAATTTCCCCTCTCTAATTATTACAGGGCACGATCTGCCACTAATGAACGGATTGCAGCTTATAGAGTCTATTCGTAAAGTGGATACAAATTTTAATATTCCGATTCTCTCTATTGTTCCAAAAATTTCACAGGGGATAATTAAATCTTACAAAATATTTGGAGTCGACGAAGTATTCCAGAATCCGGTTAACTCACAAGCATTTAGCGATAAGATTCAAAAAATATTGAAATAAATATTATTTATGACGGGAATATTTATAATGAACTTCCTTCCAACTTTACCTGTCTATTTTTATATTTCATAAGAAAAAAACGGAGGATACTTGAAAATTGCTGTTGTTGGAACCGGTTATGTTGGTTTGGTAACCGGTACTTGTTTTGCCGAAACCGGCAACGATGTTATTTGTGTAGATATTGATTCTACTAAAGTTGAAAAAATGAAAAGAGGCAAGGTGCCGATTTACGAACCCGGACTCGAAATTCTTTTTGAAAGAAATATTAAGGACGGTAGATTAACCTTTACAACAAATCTGCATGAAGCGGTTAGAGATTCCCAGATTATTTTCCTCTCATTGCCGACTCCGCAAGACGCTGACGGAAGCGCAGACCTTAAATTTGTACTAGGAGTTGCTGATGACCTTGGCAAATTCTTTAAGAGTGAACCGAATATCGGATTTAAGATTATTATAGATAAAAGCACTGTACCTGTTGGAACTGCTGACAGGGTAAAAGAAAAAATAAAATCTTATGCTCCCGATTTCAACTTCGACGTTGCCTCAAACCCGGAATTCTTACGCGAAGGAATGGCCGTTGAAGATTTCCTTAAACCGGAAAGGGTTGTAATCGGTACAAGCAATCAAACGACTAAAGAAATTCTAACTCAACTTTACGAACCTTTCGTTCGTTCGGGTAACCCGGTTTATTTTATGGATGAACGCTCTGCCGAAATGACGAAGTATGCTGCTAATTCCTTTCTTGCAGCCAAAATCTCTTTTATGAATGAAATAGCAAATTTATGCGAGCTTACAGGAGCCGAAGTTGACAAGGTCAGAATAGGCATTGGCTCGGATTCAAGAATAGGAAAAAGATTTTTATTTCCTGGTGTTGGATACGGAGGCTCATGCTTCCCTAAGGATGTTATTGCATTGGTTAATACTGCAAATGAAAACGGTTATGATTTTAAAATCTTAAAATCTGTCGTTTCCGTAAATAAAAATCAAATCGAATTGTTCTTCAAAAAAATTTCTAATCATTACGGCGGAAATATTTCAAAAAAACATTTTGCACTATGGGGACTTGCCTTCAAGCCTAATACCGACGATGTGCGCGAAGCTCCATCAATATCTTTGATTAATTACTTGTTGGATGCCGGAGCTACAATTTCTGCTTTTGATCCTGAAGCGGTTGAAACTACAAAAACGGTTTTAGGAAATAAAATTATCTACGCAGAAAATTCATACAAAGTTCTTGAAGGTGCCGATGCTTTGATCATTGTTACCGAATGGAATGAATTTCGTAATCCTGATTTCTCCAAAATAAAGTCTCTTCTTAAAGCGCCTGTTATTTTTGACGGCAGAAATCTTTATGACCTTGATAAAATGAAAGCTAATAATTTTATTTATTACTCTATTGGCAGAGCGCCCATTAAATAGCGTTGCTGATCATCAAAAAAATCGGAGAAATTTATGAGCATAATTACTTCAAATGATAAATCCTGGTTTGCTCTCTA
>JAJYSI010000341.1 GCA_021793635.1 Bacteroidota bacterium | reverse complement strand
TTTCTGGTAGAAATATTTTGCAGACCTTCATCTGCAATTATATCCAGCACAGCTTTCTTAATTTGTTCTTGCCGTATGTCTGTTGTCTCTCTTGACATTTTTTCCTTCGTTCAAATAATATTGTAATCACTTACTTACTAACGTATAATATTTTTATATTATTGTCAAGAGAAATGTCGTTATGCAAAATTATTTTTTTTTGGTTATCGTCATCAGGGGATGTTTCTAATAGAAGAGAGTAGACAGAAGACAGATTGAATTGGAATGTTGGAGTAGTGGAATGTTGGAGTAGTGGAATGTTGGAGTAGTGGAATGTTGGAGTAGTGGAGGGGTGGAATGTTGGAGTGGTGAAGCCTACCGGTCAGGCAGGTTTATGGTGGGGATTTAATCAAAAAAAATGATATTGGCTTTAGTCACATAAACTGCAAATATGGGGCTAAAGCCCATGTTTTGTTTGGATAAACCTACCCCGGCATGAATGCCGGGGCAATACAAAAACACTTGACAATCCGCAGGCTGCAGCCGACAGTTAGGTGCTCTTGGCTTTCATAATTGTGGATTCCACGCAAACCCCGCAAACCCCGCAAACCCCGCAAACCCCGCAAACGGGGTAAACGGGGTAAACGGGGTAACGTAGCAGACCCCGCAAAACGAGCAGAACCGCAGAGCGGTGACATATTAGTAGAATAAGATGGGAAAAAAGATAAAGCTCCGGAGGAGCGGCATATAATTAATTTAATGAAGTACATTATCTAAATTAAATTCCAAAATTATTTTGGACAGCAGTGAATTTAATAAAACATTTGTAATTTTCATGTCGCTAATTTTTAAATATTAGAATAACAAAATAATTTTCTTTACAATACTAAGATAATTTGATGAACCTTAGAGATCTTCACCCAACGACAAAGCGGTTGGTTCTGGTACGGGCAGTGAGAAGCGTTGGTCAGGGGGCGCTTGTTGTTGATCTAGCATTATATTTACATGCATTAGGATGGAATGGGTTCCATATAGGTTTGGCGCTAAGTGCAGCAGGTTTATTTGGGGCGGTATTAAGCTTAGGAGTAGGCGTAGCCAGCGACCGCATGCATAGAAGACCGTTTATATTAGTATATGAGAGTATTGTTTTTGTTTGCAGTATTGCAGCTCTCTTATCGTCCAAAAGTATAGTTCTATCAATTGTAATTATTGCTGCCGGTTTTGGAAGAGGAGCAAACGGAGCTGCGGGACCTTTTTCTCCTGTTGAGCAAGCCTGGTTAGCAGAAGAGGTACCGGCTGTAAGACGCGGGTGGGTTTACAGTATGAATACAGCATTTGGTTTTTTTGGTATGGGGATTGGGGCACTCCTTGCAATGTTACCCGAATACTTAAGCGGTTGGCTCGTAAAAGGAAGCTCTGCATTGAATGTTCAAGCAATTGCATATCGCCCTCTTTTTATAATCGTTGCCGGGGCGACAATTGTCAATTTGTTTTTGCTCTTTAAGGCTAAGGAACGATATAGCGGTCCGAGACAAAAGAAGAATTCAGGTGAGATTCAAGCTGAAAAGCAAATAAGGCATAAGGAAAATAAAATGCTAACGGGGCTGGTGATTCTCAATTCATTTAACGGACTTGCAATTGGATTTACCGGTCCGCTTATTTCATACTGGTTCGCTATTAGATTTGGAGTAGGACCTGCATCAATTGCTCCTATTATGGCTGTAACATTTTTTATTACCGGGCTCTCTTCAATCTTAACGGGGAGGATCAGTAATAAAATCGGCATTGTTAAGTCGGTTGTTTGGGCAAGATTTTTCGGACTGTTATTATTGGTTGCACTTCCTTTGATTCCATTTTTCTGGTTGGCATCATTAGTATATCTTTTACGCTCAGCTTTTAACAGAGGATCTGTAGGAGCCCGGCAGGCATTGACGGTGGGATTAGTTCGCGATGAACGCCGTGGTCTAGCTACAAGTCTTAATGCCATGTCGATGCAAATACCGCAGTCAGTTGGACCGAGCATTGCGGGTTTACTTTTTAGCACGGGTCAATTAGAGCTTCCTTTTTATGTCGGGGCGTTGTTTCAGGGAATTTATCTTGTAATGTACGGTCGATTCTTCCGAAATCAGAATAAACCCGGTAGCGGGGAAAAAGAGTAATGCCCGTAAGATTTTCGGTTAACTTCTTAAATATTTTATATTTGTATCTTTCAAGTATAATTTATTTTTCTTCAAATAAAATAAAAAACAGAGTTTAAGTGAGTCCTCAGGAAGCATTGTCAAAATATTTCGGTTATGATTCATTCCGTCAGAATCAATTAGAAATTATCGAAGCAATTATTAACGGGGATAATGCGCTTGCGGTACTTCCTACAGGAGCAGGTAAATCTCTATGCTATCAAATTCCCTCTTTAATTGCCAAAAATTTCTCAATAGTTATATCTCCGTTGATTGCCTTAATGAAGGACCAGGTAGATGCGCTTAACCGCAATGAAGAAACGGCAGCTTTTATTAACAGCACGCAAAGTTTTTACGAGTCGGAGGAAATATTACAAAAGCTTGCGTATGGGAAGATAAAGATATTATATGTTGCGCCGGAAAGGTTATCAAATTTAGATTTTGCGGAGAGAATTAAGAAACTTCAGCCGTCATATCTGTTTGTTGATGAAGCCCATTGTATAAGCGAATGGGGACATAATTTTAGACCGAGTTACAGGAAGATAAATGAATTTGCAGATTACATTTCGATAAAGAAAATTTCCGCATTTACCGCCACAGCCACACCTGAAGTAGTAAAGGATATTGCGGAACAACTTAAATTAGGAAGTCCTAAATATTTTGTCCGGGGTTTTGCAAGGGATAACCTTGAGTTGAACGTAGTTGTTACAAGAAGGAAAATGGAAAAGTGTTTGGAGCTGATTTCGCAATTCAAGACACCTGCAATAATTTACACGGCTTCAAGGAAAATGGCAGAGGAGGTTTCCGAATTCTTAAATTTTAACCGCATTAACAGCGCCTTTTATCATGCGGGTATGATGCCCCTACAGAGGAAAAGAATCCAGGAAGATTTTATAAACGACAAAATAAAAGTTATTGTGGCTACTAACGCTTTCGGAATGGGAATAGATAAAAAAGATATTAGGCTTATAATTCACTATAATACACCCGGTTCGATTGAAAATTATTACCAGGAGATCGGAAGAGCCGGAAGGGACGGTAAATTATCTCATGCTTTTCTTCTTCATGAAGATGATGATATTAATATTCAGAACTACTTTCTTTCTACTTCGCATCCCGATAAGAAGTTAATTGAAAATATTTATAATGCTATATGCGATTACGGCAAAATTGCAACCGGAAATATTTCCGATAGAGAGATTCCTATTAACATGGATTTCATCTCCTCTTTAACGGGGAAAAAAATCTCAAATGGTCTTCTCCATTCGACGTTAAAAATATTGGAAGAAGCCGGCTATTTAAAGCTTGTATCCGATTACGACAGGAAGCCGCAAATACAGTTCAATGCCGGGAGGGATCAGCTAAAGGAGTTTGTTAAGAATACCTCAAATACAGCATTAAAAGAAACTGTGCTTCAATTGATAAGAAATTTTGGCGGAGCTATCTTCCGCGAGAAAATAAAATTATCCCTTACGGAATTAGCTTCAAGACTTGAAACAGATCAAAGAGAACTTGAAGAGTCTTTAATTATTCTGGAAAACCTGGGATTGATTACTTATAAAAAATCTACGGCAAAGGAAAATGCCGTTCTAATTACTCCCCGCATAGAAGCAAAAAAATTAAGAATAGATTACAGGAAATTGGATGAAAGTTATTTACGGCTTCAAAAGAAAATCGACACTATGGTCAACTATGTATTTTCTGGTGATTGCCGCTTTAAATTCATACTCAAATACTTTGGTGAAGATGTAGAGGAATATCGCTGCGGCAGATGCGATCGCTGTAAAAACGACTCCGGGATAAATGAATTAAATTCGGATTACGTTAAAGAAATAATATTAAAGACAATTAACTCTGCTAAGGACGGACTAAATGAAAAAATGTTATTCGCAATACTTCGCGGGTTAGATGATTCCTTACAATACAAATCTTTAGAGGGTTTCGGTTCTTGCGGTAATTATGATCTTGAGGGATTAAAAAATATTTTCCATGAGCTTATTGAGAGAAATTATATAAGTAAACGAGCGGGGTTAAAGAATAATTTATCATTAACAGTAAACGGCAAAAAAATCATTCAGCAATTTGAATCCATTGCGGGTGATATATATTCTGAAGAGAATTATGAAATCAACATTGAGATTTTTAATTTATTAAGAGAAGTAAGAT
>JAJYSI010000340.1 GCA_021793635.1 Bacteroidota bacterium | reverse complement strand
ATGTTCTATCGGGTTATGATTCTGCTCTTGTTATAATTCCGCCTGTTTCTATTCAATATAAAGGGAGCAGCGACACTGCATTTCTGAGCGTGT
Organism: Bacteroidota bacterium; assembly: GCA_021793635.1. The sequence goes on along the minus strand of JAJYSI010000340.1, from coordinate 4,249 downwards.
CGACAAACCCGGTTCAAGTTTTAGTAAGCACATTAAAAATCAGTCCTGGCGGCAAAATAAAAGACGTTAAAGCTCCCATTAAAATTCCTCTTGATTGGAAATTGATTTTGCTGTGGGCTCTCGCCGGAATAATTATTCTTTTAGCCGCTTACTTACTAATCCGGCGTTATCTCAAGAAAAGATCACTTATACCTGAAATTCAAAAAATTATCATACTTACTCCGCATGAAATTGCATTAAATTCATTGCATGATTTAGAAGAGAAAAAACTTTGGCAGCAAGGATTTATAAAAGAATATCACTCAAACATAACAGAAATTATCCGGCGTTATTTTGAAAAGCGGTATCAGCTGCCGGCATTGGAGTTAACTACTTCAGAGGCACTTGAACTTTTAAAACGCAGAAGCGATGCTGAAGTTATACTGAATGTCACAAAAGATTTCCTAAACAACGCCGACATGGTAAAGTTTGCCAAATTTATTCCGCTAAATTCTGTTAATGAAGAAATGCTAAAACAAGCTTATGAGATTGTAAACAAAACCATCCCGACAGAAAAGAAAGAGGAAAAACCGGAGGTAGCAAATGTTCCGTAATATAACGTTTGCCTATCCGTGGATTCTATTCTTCCTTTTATTAGTCCCTATTATGATTTTTTGGTACTGGTTTAAGGGAAGGCAAAATCAACCTTCAATAAATTTTTCATCCATAAAAGTATTTGAGGGATTTCCAGTAACCTGGAAAGAAAAATTAAGGCACCTGCCTTTTGTCCTTAGAACATTAGCTGTTGGATTGTTTATTGTGGCGCTTGCCCGCCCTCAAGATTATTCTTCAGGAGAGAATATTACAACGGAGGGAATTGATATCGTAATGGCGCTTGATATTTCGGGAAGTATGATATCAGAAGATTTTAAACCAAACCGGGTTGAAGCAGCTAAAAATGTGATCGCAAAATTTATAAAGGGCAGAACTTCGGATAGAATCGGTTTAGTTATTTTCTCTCACGATGCTTTTACTCAATGCCCGCTTACGGTTGATTACCCCGTGCTGCTTCATCTTCTTAGCGAAGTAGAGCCGGGAATGATACCCGACGGAACGGCAATTGGGAACGGAATTGCCGACGCAGTAAACAGGCTGAAAGACAGCAAAGCAAAAAGCAAAGTTATTATTTTATTGACAGACGGTGTTAATAATGCGGGCGAAATTGACCCGCTTACTGCGGCTGATATCGCTAAAACATACGGTATAAGAGTTTATACAATCGGCGTAGGCACAAACGGCGAAGCCCCATATCCTGTGCAAACTCCTTTCGGTATCAGATATCAGATGATGCCGGTACAGATTGATGAAGGGCTTCTTACAAAGATTGCGCAAATAACCGGCGGACAATATTTTAGAGCGACCGATAACCGTACTCTGCAGGCAATTTATAATAAGATTGATAGACTGGAAAAATCAAAAATAGAGGTAACCTCATACAGTCATGCGGAAGAACTTTTCTACGGATGGCTTGGAGCAGGATTTGTTTTACTTTTGCTTGAAATTGGTTTATCAAAAACGATTTTAAGAAAGTTGCCGTAAAATAAATAAAGATGAAATTCATTTTGAAAGAAAAAAAATAAATATTTTATGTTAAGATTAGCACATCCGGAATATCTGTATGCTCTATATTTAGTTCCGCTCCTTGCAGTGTTGTATTGGTATTTGGCAAGGAATAGGAAAAGGATGCTTGCAAAGTTTGCAGAAGAAAAACTTCACCCTGTACTTCTTCCGGCATACAGCAAAATGAAGAGTTTGATAAAATTTAGTCTGATATCACTTGCTATAGTTTTCCTAATTATAGCTGCCGCAGATCCGCAGATCGGAACAAAAGTTGAAAATGTAAAGGAAAGTGGAATTGACGTTTATATTATGCTTGATGTTTCATTAAGTATGCAGGCACAGGATATCAAACCGAGCAGACTTGAAAAAGCCAAGTTTGAGATTGCAAACTTAATGCAGAAATTACATGGAGATAGAATTGGGCTAATCATCTTTGCAGGACAGGCATATGTGCAATTCCCATTAACGTCAGATTATTCGGCTGCGAAGTTATTCCTAGATGCAGTTGATGAAAACTCCGTTCCGCAACCCGGGACAGCTATTGCCGCGGCAATAAACCTTGCAACAAAATCTTTTGACTATTCGTCTAAAACTGAAAAAGTTGAAATCCTAATTACAGACGGCGAAGATCATCAAGGTGACGTAACCGAAGCCGCTACTGATGCAGCTAAAAAAGGTATCATGATTTACACCATTGGTTTAGGTTCGCCCGATGGCGTCCCTATACCGATCTTTAATCAACAAGGACAGCAGACGGGTTTTAAGACTGATGAAAATGGAAATACGGTAATAACAAAACTTCACGAAGGCACATTAAAAAAGATAGCCGAAATAGCTCACGGCAAATATTTCCGGGGTGCAAATTATCAAGACGAGTTAGATTTAATTTATAAAGATTTGTCGTCTCTAAGAAAAACACAATTCGGTGAGAAAAGAGTCACCGATTACGAAGATAGATTTTATTATTTTTTGGCAATTGCCATTATTCTTTTAGTAGCTGAATATTTTATGAGTGAGAAGAAATCTCCCTGGGTTACTAAGCTCAATAAACGTTTTGGAATTGAATAACTCAGAAATAATTTTATGAAGAAACAAATATTATCATTCATATTTTTATTGGTTTTGGTAAACAGCAAATTCATTTTTGCTCAAAGCACACGATCGTATGTAAACAAAGGTGTTGATTTATATAAAGAAGGAAAAATAACAGATTCAGAAGTTGAATTTAAAAAAGGGTTGGGTAAATCACCGAATAATTTTCAAGCAAATTTTAATTTAGGCGATTCGTTTTATAAGGAAAAAAATTACCCCAACGCATTAAAATCTTATTCGTCAGCATTGGCTAAAACAAACGACAAAGAGCTAAAAGCTAAAGTTTATCATAACATAGGGAATTCTTTCCTGAAATCTAATAAATTGAAAGAAAGCGTTGAAGCTTATGAAAACTCATTAAAGCTTAATCCTAACGATCAAGATACAAAATACAATTTATCCTATGCGCTTTCGTTAATGAAAAATCCTAATAATAAAAATAATAAAAATAATAAGAACAATAAAAACGATAAAAATAATAAGAATAAACAGAATCAAAACAAGAACCAGAATAAACAAAACAAGGACAAGAATCAGCAGAAGCAGAATCAAAACAATAATCAGCAAAACCAAAATAAGAACCAACAACAGCAAGGTAATAGCGGGCAGCAACCGGATAAAATTTCCAAACAGCAAGCTGAATCGATTTTAAATGCATTAAACCACGATGAAAAGAGTATGCAGAAGCAATTAAGAAAAATAAAGGGCACACCAATTAAAACGGATAAAGATTGGTAGGTAATAAGTTTATAATATTTTTAATTGAAAGATTAAAGGTTGGCTAAAAGGTAAAGCAAGATAAGCAGAATATGAATAAAAATTATCTTAAAATATTTTTAATAATGATACTTTGTCAGGCTGCAGTAATAGCGCAGAGTTTCAATGCATCGGTTAGCAATACAACCGTTGGGGTGAACGATCAATTTCAAATTTCATTTACTTTTTCAGGTCAGGATATAAACGGAATCAAAAGTTTTACCCCCCCTAATTTTTACAATTTCATGATTCTTTCCGGTCCGAATGAATCGACTAGTATGCAAATAATAAACAGTTCAGTTTCAGGTTCAAAGACGTACAGCTATTATCTGCAGGCAAAGGGAATGGGAAAATTTACAATTCAAAGTGCATCAATTAATTATAACGGGAAAATATTTAAATCTAACCCGGTAGCAATTACAGTAGTAAAAGGATCACCCAAGCAAAACACACAAGCTCAGAGCAACCGTACGATTTCAAATAAAGAAATAGGAGAAAATTTATTTGTCCGTGCCGTTGCAGATCACGATCAAGCTTACATGGGTCAACAGGTAACCGTGACATATGAGCTTTACACAAGGCTTGGGATTGCCTCGCAAATGAGTGTGTCTAAGCTTCCTTCGTATGAAGGATTCTGGTCCGAAGAAATTACCGTTCCTAACAATATTACTTTCAAGACAGAAGTATTTAACGGCAAACAATATCGCGTTGGTATATTAAAAAAAGTAGCTCTCTTCCCTACTCAGCTTGGTGAATTATCAGTTACTCCATTTGAATTGAATGTCCCGGTACAAATTCAACG
>JAJYSI010000339.1 GCA_021793635.1 Bacteroidota bacterium | reverse complement strand
CGATCAGCTCGCTTATGTTCATTCCCTGAAACTTGACCGCTAAAGATTCCTGCTTAAGCCTGCCGCCCTTGCAAGTCGGACAGTTAACTGTGTTCATGTAAGATTCAACCCATTCACGAATATTATTCGAGGTAGTTGTATCGTAATAATTTTTAAGATGGTTAACGAGTCCGGCAAATCTATGCAAATATGTAACCGGCTTACTCGATCCATAGGAATATGAGAAAGCAATTTTATCTTTGCTGCCGTTTAGAAGAATTTCTTTTTGCTCGGCTGATAAATCTTTAAGCTTTGTATCGAAACTGAATCCGTACTTTTCTGCAACTGCAGTTAATTGATTGAAAAACCAAATTGAACGCGGTTTGCCAAGCGGCGCAAGTCCTTCTTCGTTTATTGATTTGTCCCAATCCGGAATCATTAAATTTACATCAAGCTCTTTCTTTTCGCCGAGCCCCTGGCAGTCAGGGCATGAGCCGTAAGGAGAATTAAATGAAAAAGAATTTGGTGCAAGCTCGCGGTAGCTTATGCCGCAGTCCAGGCATGCAAGATGTCTGCTGAAAACAAAATCCTGGTTTGAATCATTAACTATTACAATTCCGTTCCCGTAATTCAATCCGACTTCAATTGATTCTGTAAGTCTGTTCCTCATACCGGATTTGCCTGAATCGCTTATTGCCAGCTTGTCAATTACAATTTCAATGTTATGGATTTTATAACGGTCTACTTGAAATCCTTTTGTAATTTCGAAAAGTTCGTTGTCGACTCGAACTTTTAAAAACCCATCTGATAAAATCTCTTCGAAGAGTTCGCGGTAGTGTCCCTTTCTCCCGCGGATAACCGGCGCAAGAATCGTAATCTTCTTTCCATTTAAAGAAGATAAAATTGTATCTATTATCTGAGCAGATGATTGTCTTGTAACAGGCTTACCGCAGTTGTAGCAATACGGTGTTCCGAGTCTTGCATAAAGAAGGCGAAGGTAATCATAAATTTCCGTAACCGTTCCAACAGTTGAGCGAGGATTACCGGAAGTCGATTTCTGTTCAATTGAAATTGCAGGGCTTAAACCTTCGATCAAATCAACATCGGGCTTCTCAAGCATGTCTAAGAATTGGCGCGCATAGGAAGAGAGCGATTCGATGTAGCGGCGCTGTCCTTCGGCATAAATTGTATCGAACGCCAAAGAAGATTTACCGGAACCGGATAACCCTGTAATTACCGTGAATGAATCCCTTGGAATTTCAATGTCGATATTTTTAAGGTTATGTTCCCTTGCGCCTTTTATTATAATAGTTTCTTTTTCCACTTCAAGCCAAAATTTCAAATTTTAAATTGTTATATTACCTATCGGCAGTTTGAAAATCAATTTAATTTGAGTTGCATCATACAACTTTTTCTTTGCATCTTTATAAAAAATGAATCTAATTGAGGAAATAAAAACTATAATAAATCCGGCTGAATCTAAATTAAAAGAAAAAGGTTCTGTTTTTACCTGCAAAGCCTTTCACATCTTAACTGAAGAAGAAGCGGAAGAAATTCTTAAAAAGATTAGAAAGGAATATTTTGACGCCACTCATCATTGCTTTGCCTATAAATTATCAAGTGGAATTTTAAAATATTCTGATGACGGCGAACCAAACGGTACAGCCGGTTTGAGAATATTTAATGCTATCGAACACTTCGGCTTATCAAACTGCATCGTAATTGTCATTAGATATTTTGGCGGAACTAAACTCGGCGTAGGTCCTTTGGGAAAAGCATATTATGAATCAGCATTTCAAACACTACAATCCGCCGATCAAATTGAACAAAAATTATATTTAAAAGTCTCGCTCAATTTTGATTTCCAGATGATGAGCCACTGCCATAGAATTTTGTCAAATCATAAAGCAAAAATTTTGGAATCAAATTACGGTGCAAAAGTAAATTTGAATTGTTTGGTATATGCAAAGGAAATTGAAAGAATAAAAGCAGAATTAACCGAAATTTCGAAGGGAAAGATTGAAATACTCGTTAAAGATGAATTTTGCTACCAATAAATATTTTTAAATATTTTTGAAAAAAGTTAAGATTTTACTTGCCAAATAGATAATGATTGACGAAATTTGACATGGACAAATTATTTTCAGGATAAAATGTCAACATTAGAAGAAACGGAGACAACAGCGGGGCAACTCGCCGATCTTACATTCAGTCTGCTGGCTAGCTGTCAAGAAAAAGAAAGCAGACTTGCAGCGCAGCACGGGCTCACACAAGCTGAGTTCAGATGCTTGCGATTGTTTGGCATGGAAGAAAGCCTGAACAATAAAAAAATTGCCGAGAGAATGGGATTAAGCCCGAGCCGGTTAACTCGAATTATCGACGGACTGGTTGAGAAAGGCTTGATACAAAGAGAGATTAACAACGCAGATAGAAGAAATATGCGTATGTTCCTCTCCGGGTCGGGAATTGATATTGTTCAGCAGTTAAATAAGACTTACGTTGATATTCACAGAGAAATTCTTTGCGATATTGATGAAAGTCAGCATCAGCCATTGTTATCTGCAATGACTAATTTGCTTTCTGCCGTCCAAAAGTGGATCTCAAAGCCTTGAGTTATTTGAGGCTTTAATTTATTAGGAGGTAAGGTAGGCTCTTAACTTTACCTCCTTTTTATTTCATTCATATACATCTTCGCCCACTCAAGATCTGAAAGCAGTTCACTAAAATTGATGAAGCTGTCCTGCGTTAGTTCAAAAAAAGTTTTTTCAAAATGCTGTTTCAAGTCTTCGCCGGCACCGGCAATTATCTTTTTTATTTGATCAACTGTTTTATTCATGTTGTCTGAAAAATCTTTTTTTATTTGCTCGATATTCTGAACTTCCGGATTAATAGTACCGGTTTTAACAACGCGCAGCAAGCCTTGGACATACTTTGCGGTAAATGCAAGATCTTCAAATTCTTTTTCATTATTGAACTTCAATGCTTCCTCGTAAATTCTTAAAAGCTCAATCTTCCTTTTTAATTTTGAGTGAGAAAATTTTTCTACTTCATTTACGAACTGAGCGGCTATTTCCGAATTGTCTTCCATCTTCTATTCTAATTTTCATCAAATAATTTTCTTAATCTTAATTTTGCTCTTACTCGTAATCGGATTTATGTTCGGGTAAGATAGAATTAAGATTAAAGGTAAGAATGAATAATAGTCCATCCATCATTTCTTAATTCCCAAGCCGATACCGTCTCCAATGGGAAGTATTGTAGTAATCAAATTAGCACGGGTAGAAAATATTTCGTTGAATTCGCGGATTACTTTTGTTGAGTTCTTTTGCTCTTTGGGAATTTTAGATGAAGCAGCCAACCCATGCCAAAGGAGATTATCAACAAAAATCATCCCTCCTTTTTTAAGAAGGATGAGAGAATAATCAAATAGCTTTTTGTAATCAGTCTTATCTGCATCAAGGAAAATGAAATCAAATTTTTTGTTTATCTTCGGCAATTCCTCAAGAGCATTTCCAAAGATAAGATGAATTTTGACTTCAAGACCAGACATGGCAATATTTTTTTTGGCTATTTTCAGGTTGTCTTTACTTTTTTCAATTGTGTAAACCACACTTTTCTTTTTTAGATTCCTTGCAATTCTAATCGACGAATAAGCGATTGCTGTTCCAAGCTCAAGCACGCGCTTTGGATTTGTAATCCTTATTTGCTGCTCTAAAAATGCGGCTGAATCCTTACTTAATATCGGTACATGGTTCTGCAAAGCATATTCTTCCATTTCAAGAATCAGCGGATCTTTTTCTTTAATGAATTTTGAAAGATACTTTTCCTGCTCAGGTTTTAAAATGCTGCTCATTTTAATCTTTCTGAATTAATTTAACTTTATAAAATGTTCCTGTCATCTAAAATTCTTCTTAATTATTGAAGAAATTTTCAACTAACTATTTACCTATAATTTCAATATATTTAAGAATCATGCTTTTATTATTCAATTCATCAAAAAACATTCAATTTCGCATTTTTTAGCAGAAATTGAACATCTTCCAGTACAAATGGCTTATCTTCCTCTTCAAATGAGATTGCTTCGACTTTAAATGTTCTATCTTCCAGTTAAAATGCTCTATCTTCTCATTAAAATGAATTATCTTCCTGTTAAAATCTTATATCTTCTACTTCAAATGTGATATCTTCTACTTCAAATGTGATATCTTCGACTTCAAATGCTTTTTCTTCACATTGAAATGCTATATCTTCCAATTACTTTGATTTATCTTCATCTTTAAGTGTGATATCTTCGACTTCAGAAGTAACCAGTAAAATTTATTCCAATTTTCCTAAGAAGCGCTGCAATCACTAGAGACAAGCAGAT
>JAJYSI010000338.1 GCA_021793635.1 Bacteroidota bacterium | reverse complement strand
GACACCACAGTACAAAATGGACAGACTTATTATTATGCCGTAGTCTCGTATGATCAAGGATTTATAACCACAAATATTAATGGAGTTCAACAGGGAATCCCACCGGCGGAATGTACAAGTATTATCAAGACCGATGTTAACGGTAATGTCAAAACTGATGTTAATACTGCGGTAGTAACTCCAAGAGCACCAAGCGCAGGTTATGTAGGCCCACTACTTCAAAATATTGTTGACAGTGGTCCTGGTACGGGAACAATCGTACCAAATGTCCTTGTTCCGGATTCAATAAAAAATTATAATACTTACCGTCTTGAGTTTATTGATCATTCGGTATTTCATACCGATCCATACCCATATTACAGGTTAATTAATTATTCAACAAAGGATACGTTGGTCCCTCCGACTGTTTTTGCTGGTAATGAAGCCCAGCTTTCTGTAACTGACGGCTTTAGTCTTGATGTCACGAACGACACATCTGTAAATATTGATCCTTCTAAAACGAACTGGGTAGTCGGTAATAGTAATTATATGGTTCAGACTGGGTTTGATTCAAGGTATGCTGCAGCAAATCAAAGTGCTAGAGTGAATTTTGCTGCAGATTTTGAAGTAATATTTAAAAATCCAGGTCAAGGCGATACATCGTATCCAACATCCAGTTTCAATGCCCCGATAGTATCTAATATACAAATAAAAGATTTGACTGACGGTATCGATCATTTTCAATTTAAATTTTATGACAATAATAATAATGGTTTATTCGATTTGGGCGATGCTATTTTCTTGGTTGCTGGAGACTCGATTAATCATAAAGCTACTAGTTTCCAGAATCTGCATGTTAGTTGGTCGTTCTCTTTAGTAAAAGACACAACTATCCCGGATAATTTACAAAGAGCTCCTCAGGTTGGGGATATTTTCAAACTCTCAACTACCAAACCATTTAGGACAGGTGAATATTATCAGTTTACTACTAGATCGTCATATTTTGATAAATCTAAATTTTTAACTGATCTCAATAATATTGCCGTGGTTCCAAATCCTTATCCCGGTGCTGCTTCTTGGGAACCATTAACTAATACGGTCGGTCGTGGAGAAAGACTAATTTATTTTACTCATCTACCGGCTATCTGTACTATTAGAATATATACTATCAGTGGTAACCTTGTTCAAACTTTACATCATAACGGTTCGTTAACGGATGGACAGGAACCTTGGAATTTAGTATCGAAAGATGGAATGGATATTTCTTTCGGTGTTTATATCTTCCAGGTTGATGCACCCGGATTAGGAACAAAAATAGGACGCTTTGCAATAATTAAATAGGATTGCGAACAAATAGAGATTACGAGGCAAATATGAAATTAAAATTTTTACTTACGTCAACTTTAATATTAATAATAAGTGTTTATCTTTTTCCGCAAAGTAAAAATGTTTCGAAAGTTGGAACAACGGCAGCTACGTTTTTGGAGATAGGTGTTGGAGCTTCCGCTAGCGGAATGGGCGGCGCTTTTGTCAGCATGTCAGGCGATGCTACTTCTTTATATTGGAACCCTGCCGGGATAGCGCGGTTAGATCAGAACGAGGTTATTTTTACTCATACAAACTGGATTGCATCCACAAATCTTGACTATGCAGCTTTAGTCCTTCCTCTTGGGGAACTGGGCAATATCGGTTTAAGTTATACTTCTCTTTCAATGCCTGATATGCCTGTCACTACTGTGGAAATGCCTCAAGGTACAGGAGAATATTTTAGTGCCGGTGATCTTGCTCTCGGACTTTCTTATGCAAGAACCATTACGGATAGGTTCTCAATTGGCTTTACTGCAAAGTATATCCAAGAAAATATTTGGCATGAAACAGGCACTGCCTTTGCTGTCGATGCAGGTACTTCATTCAGAACTGATCTATTGGGAGGAATGGTTATTGGCGCTTCAATTTCTAATTTCGGTACTGCTATGCAGCTTAGCGGTATTGATACAAGAACTTTTGCAAGAGTCGATCCAACTAAACTCGGAAGCAATGATCAGGTACCTTATAATATTGAACTGGAATCATGGAATCTTCCTCTTTTGTTTAGAATTGGTGTGTCTGCTAGCCCGATCAATACGGAAAGTTATAAATGGACAATTGCAGTTGATGCGCTTCACCCTAATGACAATTATGAAAGTATGAATGTAGGCACTGAATTATCATATCATGGATTCTTGTTTATTAGAGGTGGTTATCAATCTTTATTTCTACCCGATGGCGAAGGTGGTTTATCCTTTGGTATTGGAGTAAATACAAAGGAACTTTTTAGCAACGAAAAAGTGCGGTTCGATTATGCTTATAGAGATTTCGGAAGATTAAGTGGAGTACATTATTTTTCAGTCGGCATAAACTTCTAAATTTCTAAACGATTAAACGATGGATGAAAGATTTGAACAGAAATATTGTCCTTCTTGGCTTGTTATTATTTTTAAGCACAACTTTTATAGTGGCAAATGTCCATCCGGCGGATAAAGATTCAACTTCGATACTTGATTTTGATACGGCTTTTAAATCAAAAATTGGAGATGAGGTCCTTGCAAAAGTAGGAAACAAAAATATTACTGTTAGGGAGTTCATAAGCGGTTATGAATTCGGACCTGCATTTTATAAAAAAATAAAAAATTCAAAGGATATTTATCTTAAGTATTTGCTTGACGAAAAGCTTCTTGCCCTTGATGGCTATTCGGAAGGTTATAATGATTCGGCAAGAGTAAAAGAACTTTATAAAGCTATTCAAAGTGACCTTACTACCGAACAACTTTTTAAACAAGACATTCAAAAAGATGTAAAAATTCCTAAGGAAAAAATTAATGAAGCTGTCAGAGACAAACAGTTCACTTACAATATAAAATGGTTATATGCTCCGAACAACGATTCACTTTCATTTTTTGAATCGGGATTAAGCAACAAAATTAGTTTCGATTCACTTTATAAAATGCAGTTGAATGATTCTATTTTCTCTGATCAAAGATCAATGAAAATAGATAAGTTCAAATTGTCCATCAGAAATCCGCAGTTAGCTAAAGTTGTTGATACTCTTAAGGTAAATGAAATATCGCCTCCGGTAAAAGCTCCGGACGGGTGGTACATTGTTATGATAACCGACATCTGGAAAAATGAAATCGTCACCGCTACGATGTTGAAGAAAGATGAATATGATGCCAGCACGGCGTTAGAGATGCAGCAAATGGATAGCCTTTCTGATGCCTATGTGCATAATATGATGTTGAACCATAACCCTGTTATACAGGCACGGGCTTTTGATTTGCTTCGTTCTTATATGGGAAGTTATGAACTCCCTCCAAATCTTTATACAAAGTGGAATCTTGATAAACGAATGAAGAGCGAAGTTCAAAATTTTGATTCGTTGAACGATGAGAACCCGGGAAAAATTCCGCTTGTAGTGTTAAATGATACAACGTTTACCATGGCAAATTTTATTAACTGGTATAGACTTAGAGATGAATACCTAAAATTTAACCAAGCTAATTTCAATTCTTTTTCGGCCTCGTTGGAATCTTTAATCTGGCAGATGGTTCGCGATAATCTATTGACAAGAAGAGCTTACGGTAGAGGTCTTCAAAATATGGAGATTGTTAAACAGCAGTCTTCATGGTGGAAAGATAAAATAGTTTATTCAATTATGAGAGATAAGATTGCTAATTCTGTTGGGCTAAATATAGAATCACCGGCTCAAAGAATGAAAATATTTGATAAAAAACAAGAGATTGTTGATAAAACCAACGAAATATTGGATAAGTTGAAAACAAAATATAAAATATCAATCAATAAAAAATTATTAGATAAAATTACGGTTCAGGATGATGACAATCCGCATGCAATTGATACATATATCGTAAGGAAGGGAGGAATATTCCCTCATCCTGCATATCCCTCAATTGATTTTAACTGGCGCGAGTGGCATTAAAACTTGAATTGATAAATATGTTCATGAAAAAAAAAGTAATTGTCCAAATATTTTTAAGTTTTGTTATTTTATTCTCCGGCATTTCATGCAGCAGTCGTAATAACAGGAATCCTGATCATCTGATTTACTGGTCGAGCAATAATACCCAGGAAATTCAGTTTGCTAAGTATGTTGTAGACAAATGGAACGAAAAGAACAGTAACGAGAAAATATCATTCCAGCCTGTACCGGAAGGTCAATCGAGCGAAGAAATAATTTTAGCTGCAGTCGTTGGTAAAACCACTCCTGATATTTATTCTAATATGTGGGAAGGAAATGTGGAAGATTATGCCAAAGCTGGAGTACTTGTTGCGCTTGATACATTGAAAGGTTTTAAAAAATATATTTATCAAAGATGCCCCCG
>JAJYSI010000337.1 GCA_021793635.1 Bacteroidota bacterium | reverse complement strand
TAATCTTGATTCCGCACCGTACTCATCCTGCAAACGATATTGAACAACTTCAAATTGAAGAGGTCCAACAGCGCCAAGCAGCGGTACTTTTTGATATGAGCTTTTTAAGTAGAAGGCTTGAATAACACCCTCTTGCAAAAGCTGATCAAGGCCGTCTCTAAATTTTTTGTAATTTGAAGGATTGGGATTGTGCATGAATACAAAGTGTTCCGGTGCGAATTTTGGAATTTCATGATAGATAATTGCCGGATCTTCTGTAATCGTATCACCGATTCCAAAGTTTGAGTTCCCTACAAATCCAATAATATCGCCTGCATATGCTTCATCAATTGTTTCGCGATCTTGACCGAAGAGTTTTTGAGAATTAGACAATCGAAGTTTTTTCCCTGAAGTAGCGTGAGTAGCCTGCATATCGCGAGTAAATTTTCCTGAACAAACTCGAAGAAATGCTATTCTATCCCTATGCTTTGGGTCCATGTTTGCTTGAATCTTAAAAATGAATCCTGAAAAGTTATCGTCTTCAGGTTTTACAATTCCGGAAGTGCTTACTCTTGCCGCAGGGGGAATTGCATAATTAAGAAATCCGTCTAAAAGAAGCTGCACACCGAAATTGTTCATTGCGCTGCCGAAGAAAACCGGAGTTAATTTACCTTGAATGACCGCATCGGAATTAAATTGTTCCCCCGCAGTATCGAGCATTTCTAGCTCTTCGATTAAACGGTCATAATTTTCGGGGCTTAATTTTTCTTTCACGAAGGGGTCTGTAACATTGTGAACCGAAACGGGAGAAATAAATTGGCCGCCTGTTGTTTTTTCAAATAAATGAATTTCTTTTCCGATCCGGTCATATACACCCTTGAAATCAAGGCCAGTGCCGAGCGGATAGTTCATTGGATAAGCTCCGATTTTCAGAACGCTTTCCAATTCATCAATCAATACAAGCGGATCCAAAGTCGGTCTGTCTAATTTATTTATGAATGTAAATATTGGGATGGATCTTTTACGGCACACTTCAAATAATTTCTTCGTCTGTGCTTCTATTCCTTTTGCGGCATCTATAACCATCACCACAGCGTCAACTGCGGTCAAAACACGGTATGTATCTTCGGAGAAATCTTCGTGACCCGGGGTATCGAGTAAATTTATCTTGTAGCCTCTATAATCAAATTGAAGTACAGTCGAACTTATTGAAATACCTCTCTTCTTTTCAAGCTCCATCCAATCCGAAGTAGATGATCGTTGATTCTTCCTTGCCGTAACCGAACCGGCTAGCTGCACAGCACCTCCGTACAATAGGAATTTCTCCGTAAGTGTTGTCTTTCCTGCATCAGGATGAGATATGATTGCAAAAGTTCTGCGTCTATTAATTTCTTTTAAATTTATCATTGTATAAGTTGAATTAGTATATAAAAAAAGTAACTAAGGATTTTAAGCGGAAATGTCCTAGTAGAAGAACCGGGATATTATGTGCTGGCTTTCAACCTGGTAAGTCGAACGATTATTGTCTTTATGAATTTTCAAAAGGCTCTAACTAAATTATTTTTACTGCACAAATTTAATTATTTTTCCCTCCTAGAACAATATTCAAGAGTAATTCACATTTTTATATAAGAATTATATCAAAAGGCTTAGAAAACTACTGATTCATGGCGAATTTAATTAACACTAGTGATATGGATAGAAATTCTGCTTATAATGAAGCAATTAGGTTTGCAAAGAATCATTACGAAAACTTTCCAGTCATCTCCTTCCTAATTCCAAAAGACTTAAGAAAACATATTGCTATAATTTATTGGTTTGCAAGAACGGCAGATGATATCGCGGATGAAGGGACATTAACTCAAGCAGAAAGACTAATTCAACTCAATGAATTCGAAACGAGATTGACCGAAACATTAAAAGGCAACTTCTCAAATCAATTTGATTTAGCACTTCATTCGACAGTGAAAGAAAAAAAACTATCGCCCGAATACTTTTATGATCTTTTAAAAGCATTCCGGCAAGACATTACAGTTAAAAGATATGAGGATTTTTCGTCACTTCAGAGCTATTGTGTCAAATCAGCTAATCCAGTCGGAAGACTAATCCTTGAATTATACAACATCCGAGACGAAAATGCGTTTAATTATTCAGACTCAATTTGCACAGCCCTTCAACTAACAAATTTTTGGCAGGACACGGCTTTGGACTACCAAAAGGGCAGAATTTATTACCCGGTAAAAGAGATGGAAAAATTTGGTGTCACTGAAAAAATGTTTGAGTTGAATGAAAATAATTTTAATTTAAAGGAGATGGTAAAGCATAATGTTGAGAGGACGTTAAAATTATTTGACGATGGCAAGAATCTTCTTCCGTTTTTAAATGGAAGATTGAATTATGAAATTAAATGGACCATCATGGGAGGCGAAAAAATTTTAGATAAAATAAGATTGCTTAATTATAATGTCCTTAATTTTCGCCCCGAAATAACAAAAAAAGATGTTTTATCTCTATTAATAAAGTCTTTCTTTCAATTATGAGTGATTCGGTAAAAGAAATAGCGAAAGGCAGTAACAGTAGTTTTTATTATGCCTTCAATTTGCTTCCCGTGGAAAAACGGGATGCAATGAATACCGTCTATGCTTTTTGCCGCAAAACAGATGATATTGTTGATACCGAAAACGAATCGGACGAGATTAAATATGAAAAGCTGCACAAATGGAGAGTTGAATTAGAAAAATCTTTACGCGGGCATTCCGACTACCAGCTTCTAAATAAACTCGGTAAAACAATCACCCAGTTTAATATCCCTACTGACCCGTTCTTCGAATTATTAAAAGGAATGGAAATGGACCTTCAAAAGAAAAGATATGTTACTTTTGAGGACTTGCAGCTTTATTGCTACCGCGTTGCTTCTACAGTCGGCTTAATGTGTATAGAGATTTTTGGCTACAAACATAAATCCGCTAAAGACTTTGCCGTTGACCTAGGTATCGCTCTGCAGCTTACTAATATCCTGCGAGATGTTAAGAAGGACTCACTCAACGGAAGGATTTACCTGCCGCAGGAGGATTTGCAGAAGTTTAATTACTCAGAAGATCAACTGTTTAATCAAACCTATAACGGGAATTTCCAATCTTTAATGCAATATGAAGTAAACCGCGCTGAAATGTTTTTTGACGGAGCAACTAAAGCGCTTAACCTTGACGATAAATATTCCATGTTTGCCGCCAGAGCTATGCAGCATATCTATCATAAAATACTTGAAAAAATTATAAACGCTAATTACGATGTTTACAATAAGAATATTAAAGTATCTAAAGTGGAAAAGGTAGGCATAGCCGTAGGCGTTTGGGCAAAGTACAGCCTAGTTTATTAATGAAGAAATGCATAGTAATAGGAGGAGGGTTTGCCGGCCTAACATCTGCAGTCTACCTTACCAAAGCCGGATATAATGTTGAACTCATAGAAGCCTCGTCTAAGTTAGGCGGGCGTGCGTATTCCTTCCTTGATAAGAATACCAACACCATAATTGATAACGGACAGCATATACTTATGGGCTGTTATGATGAAACACTCAAGTTTATTAAACTAATTAAAGCTGAAGATAACTTTCATTTTCAAAAAAGACTACGAGTAATTTTTCTAAAGCCAAATTTTGAAACACTAATTCTGAAATCTTCACCCGTTTTCTATCCACTTAACCTTTTAATAGGCTTACTTAATTACAAAGCCATAACCTTAATTGAAAGAATAAAACTTCTTAAGTTCATATTAATGCTTCCTTTCTTTTCTAAAAAGAAATTAGAGCGAATGAACGTAGCTGAGATGCTTGAAAATGGAAATCAAAACGAAAACATTAGAAAAGCATTTTGGGAAATTATCGCGGTTGGCGCTTTGAATACAAATATTGAAAATGCATCTGCAAAAATTTTTGCGGATGTCTTGAGGAAAATATTTTTCAAGGGAAATTCCTCTTCGACAATTGTCCTCCCCTTATATGGTTTAAGTGAATCCTATTGCAATCATGCTCAAAAATTTATAGAAGAAAATAATGGGAGAATTTTTTTTTCAGAGCCTGTCTTATCGCTGCAAATTGAAAATGAAAAAGTTTCAGAAATAATTACCTCTAAAAGAACTATCACGGATTTTGACTTTGTTGTAATCGCAGTTCCTTTGTTTGCGATCGAAAAATTTTTACCGGATACAATTGCTGATAAGTTTCATCTCAAGTATTCTTCAATTCTGTCAGCCCATATTTGGTTGAACGAAAATCCTTTGAATAAAACTTTTTATGGATTGATTGATTCTGCAGTACATTGGATTTTTAACCACGGCACACACATCACTATCGTTATTAGCCATGCGAATGAACTAGCAGA
>JAJYSI010000336.1 GCA_021793635.1 Bacteroidota bacterium | reverse complement strand
GAAATTTGCGGAAGTGGTGAAATTGGTATACACGCTACTTTGAGGGGGTAGTGCCTTAATTGGCGTACGGGTTCAAGTCCCGTCTTCCGCACAAGTTCTCATCTAAATAAATTATTCCCTACTTGATTGAGCTAAATTAGTGTAACTAAAATGTATGCGGTGAATTTCATTATCCCTGTATAAACTGCGATACGCTTTTTAATCATAAATTAACCTAGTTTCTCAAATAGTAAAAAGCTTAAATGCTGTCATTTTAATGCAATCCCTGAAATATTGTTGCGGGCTATGTTCTTTAATAAATTTTTTCATATTATATTCTTAATGTCATCAAATTTTATTTTTCTTTTTAGAAAATGAACATTGATTTATTCAGACGAATATTTTCTTTTTGTATCCTTCTAATATTAACAGAATTCATTTCTCTCAATTGTCAAATTCTGCCTCTGAAAAATTATAGTGTTAAGGAAGGGCTTATTTCCAATAATGCAAATACATTTTGTCAGGATAAGCGCGGAAATTTATGGATAGGATGTGCTGAAGGAATTAGCGTTTTCAATGGGATTAAGTTTACTAATTATTCTCCTTCCTCAGGTTTAGCTCTTAATTATATTAACCAAATTATTGAGGACCGCTTTAATCCAGGCGTCATGTGGATTGCTACTAACGGCGGGGGAATTAGTAAATATTCCGATGGGAAATTTTCAACTTATAGAATCGGGAGCAGCGATAAGACTAATAGAGTCAACGCAATCACACAGGATTTTAAGGGAAGAGTTTGGTGTGGTACAGACAAAGGCGTCTATATTTTAACAGGAGATTCCGCTTCACCATTCTATCCAAATAAAATCACCGGAAGTATCAGCGCTCTTGCAGAATCGAAAGATAATAATATATATTTCAGCAGTAAGGGGGTTATTTATGAATATCAATCCTCGAATTCTTCCCTTATATCAATTCAAGAATATGCCGGTGTAAAATGTAAATCGGGAGATCTCAATTTTATTGTATCACGATTGTATATTGGAAATAATAATATTATTTGGGCTGGTACAGCGGGAGGCGATGTTTTCAAAATCATCGGCTCTAATATTATTGCTCACTTTTCTGCCTCCGGTAGCGCTATCAACTTTATTAGCGAAGACAAAAATGGAAATTTATGGATTGGCTCGGCAGGAAATACATTATTTAAGTTTAATGAGAATAAATTTCCGGGCAGTCATCTAAAATTAACGAGTAAAAATGGTCTGCCGAATAGTTTTCTTATCAACGGTTTCTTTGATTCCGAAAATGATCTTTGGCTTTCTTATGCTGGCAAAGGGCTATATGAACTGAGAGAAAATAGTTTTTATAAGTTTCCTTTTCATGCCCAACATTTTTATGATAATAACCTAAAAGCTACTTCCGATAAATACGGTCGAATCTGGGCTTGTGCAGGAGGGAAATTATTTGAATTATGGAGGGACTCTTCAGGCAACTGGAAGCAATATTTTCCCGCAATTGCTGAGCCTGCTTTTAATGCCGAGCCTGCTATGGTCTTCTATGATCGCTCAGGCCTTTTATGGATATGTCTTTCTAATGGCGATTTTGAAAGCTTTAATATTTTATATAAGAATCAAAATTATCCCTCTTCCTTAAAATTAATTAGTGTCGTCAGAAAGGGGATCGATTTTCCTAATGCAAATGTTCTTTGTTTTTTTGTTGATGATAGAGGTTATCTCTGGGTTAGTCTTGATGACCTGGGTGTCGCTTTGGTAAATACCCGATTAAATAAATCCTTTGTAAAATTATATTCACAAGAAGATGGCTTACCTGGCAATTCTGTCCGGGCTATGTATGAAGATTCTAATGGCAATATTTGGTTTGGCGGATTTATGAATGGATTGGGTGTACTTGCTTCTAATGATTTGATGAATGGCAGAATATTTACTTTTACTAAAAAGGATGGCTTACCCGGTAATTCTGTCCGGGCAATTTTAGAGGATGACCTGGGAAGGTTGTGGATTGGTACACGCTACAGTGGTATTGCGGTAATTAGGTTAAATGAAAAATTGAAAGTTGATAGTAAATCTAATTCTAAGAATGATAATGATATCTCTATGAAAGTTGAAAAAATTCTTGATGTTCAATCAGGTTTACTCAGTAATGCAATTTGGGCTGAAGCAAAAGATGATTCAGGAAGGATTTGGCTCGGTACTGAATCCGGTTTAATGGATATAGTACAAAATAACTTTACTCCGCTTAATAGATATAATTGGCAAATTGGATCGACAATTTTCTCTTGTGGAGTTACTACAGGAAATGTTTGTTGGGCTTATGCATTATCCGGATTGAAAATTCTTGATCTTAATTCTTCTACTCATTCAGTTCCTGCACCGGTTTATATTTCACATCTCTTTGTCAATGGTATCGAGAAATCTGCCGGTAAATCAGTTCTTCTTTCTTATAATCAGAATAATATAAATTTGAATTATGACGGAATTAGTTTGAAAGATGGAAAAGATATAGCCTATCAATATCGACTGGAAGGATTAGACGATAAGTGGAGTTCTCCCTCAGATCAACACGCGGTGACTTATGCGCACCTTGATCCGGGAGTTTATACATTTGAAGTTAAAGCAATAAATGATGAAGGTGAGGCTTCCGTTGAACCGGCAGTTCTTTCGTTTACAATAATTCCTCCGTTTTGGCGTGAATGGTGGTTCATTATTTTCTCACTATTGCTAATCGGAAGTACTGCTTTTATTCTTCTGAAGTTCAGAATAAAAAGGATAGTCGAAATAGAGCGTATCCGTTCGCGGATTGCTACTGATTTACATGATGAAATCGGTTCAGGTTTGACCCGTATCGCATTTCTTTCTGAGATAATAAGTAAGAAAACAATATCAAATATAGTTACTACTAAAGGAAATAATTTCGACGAATTAGAGATTACGTCTTCTTTGCAAAGGGTGGGAGGTATCGCCCGCGATTTAGTCGAAGCGATGGGCGATGTCGTTTGGTCTATCAATCCAAAACACGATTCAATTATTAGTCTTATTCAGAAGATTAAAGCTTACTCACACGAAGTTTGCGACAATTTGGGCATATCTTTAACTTTTGAATCTTCTGAATCGGTTGAGAAAATTATGCTTCCGGCTTCACGCTCACCGGAAATTTTAAGAAGTATTTTATTAATAACAAAAGAAGCGTTAACCAATATCGTAAAGCATTCTCACTGTACTGAAGCAGAAATTAGAATAGATTCTGATAAGAAAGCAATTCATTTATCTATTAAAGACAACGGCTGCGGCTTTGAAGCTGGTTCAAATGCAGATGGGAATGGGCTTGCTAATATGCAAAACCGGGCATCAAAAGTTAACGGAATAATTGTAATAAAATCATCTCCGGGGACAGGTACAGCAATTTATCTATCTATCCCAAGGTAAATTATTTCATGATGTTCAAACAGTACATTTGTCCGGTTGTTATTAAATAAGATAAATATTACTTTTTTGTATATTACACAATAATAATATATGGTAAGCATAAATGGAAAGGAATTCTATATCTACGGAATCATTCGATAATGAAAAAATACGTATTGCAGTCGTTGACGACGACGAGGAAATAAGGCGTTCATTATGCTGGATAATTAACCAGTCGCCCGACTTTTTTTGTTCGGCAACTTGGAAGAACTGCGGCGATACAATAAAAAATATAGAATCAAATTCGCCTAATGTAATTCTAATGGATATCGGGCTTCCGGATAAGTCAGGAATTGAATGTGTTAGGATAATTAAAGATTTATACCCAGGAATTCAAATATTAATGTTGACTGTTTACAGTGATGAAGAAAAAATATTTCAATCCATTAGAGCCGGAGCTGTTGGATATATTTTGAAAAGTAGTTCATCTGAAAAATTATTGGATGCAATCGGGGATGCTTATCACGGCGGCGCACCGATGTCCGGAGAAATTGCAAGAAAAGTCCTTAACTACTTCCGGCAGCCTAAAGATGAAAGCGTAACAGGCAAACTTTCTTCCCGTGAGATCGAAGTTTTGGACGGATTAATAGAAGGTCATACCTACAAAGCAATAGCAGAAAAGCTCTTTTTAAGCGCACATACAGTCCGGTTTCACGTACATAATATTTACGGTAAACTGCATGTAAAATCACGCGCTGAAGCAATAAAAAAAGCAACAAAAGTAAATTATTAAGTCACCTTACGCAAAAGGTTATTATTGCATAATGAGAAACCGAGGTTTTCCTAAACCTCGGAGGTTTTGCAATTCACTTCCATTATATTTGAAATTGTCTGCGTAACATGAGTTATATAATTTAAATGATATCTCCCTCCGGCTGCAGGACAAACAATAAAAAAT
>JAJYSI010000335.1 GCA_021793635.1 Bacteroidota bacterium | reverse complement strand
TTCATAAAAGTGAAATTCTTGAGCAAAAGAATCTATAGTTAATGAGAATAAGAAAAAAATGACCAAGAGAAATGATAATTTTTGAGATCTATATTTCCAAAACACGGACATATTTTATTCTTTTATAATTATTTTCAGATTATTTATATTTCAAATTTTATTCCTTGAGCAAGAGGCAAAGTTGTTCCGTAATTTATGGTATTAGTTTGTCTTCTCATATAAGCTTTCCAAGCATCCGAGCCGGATTCACGTCCTCCTCCGGTTTCCTTTTCCCCGCCAAACGCTCCGCCGATTTCTGCGCCGGAAGTTCCTATATTGACATTTGCAATTCCGCAATCTGATCCGTCTACAGAAAGAAACCTTTCAACATCACGCAAATTATTTGAAAATATTGAGGAAGATAAACCTTGAACGACTCCGTTATGAATTTCGATTGCATTTTCAATTTCACCGGAATATTTTATTAAATAAAGAATTGGTGCAAAAGTTTCAGTCTGTACAATTTCATATTCATTTTTAGCTTCTACAATTGCCGGGATTACATAGCAGCCGGATTCAAATCCTTTACCTGATAATATTTCTCCGCCATAAATTAATTTTCCGCCTTCCATTTTAACTTTTGTCAAGGCATCAACAAACATTTTTACAGCATCTTTATCGATCAGGGGACCGACATGATTTTTTTCGTCAAGCGGATCTCCGATTTTTAGGCTCTTATATGCTTTGAGCAATGATTCTTTAACTTTTGGGTAAACCGATTCGTGAATAATAAGTCTTCTTGTAGAAGTACAACGCTGCCCACAGGTTCCGACTGCTCCGAATACAATTGCGGGCATCGCCATTTTCAAGTCCGCATCCGGAGTAATAATTATTCCGTTATTGCCACCGAGTTCCAGAATTGATTTACCAAATCTTCTTGCAATTACTTCTGCAGCATGCTGCCCAACTTTTGTAGAGCCGGTAATAGAGATTAAAGGAATCCTCTTATCATTAAGAATTTTTTCTCCTAAAGTAGAGCCCTTTCCAATAACCAACGAAAAAATCCCTTCGGGCAAATCATTTTCTTTCAGCACTTGAGCAATAATATTTTGTGTTGCAATAGCAGAAAGCGGAACCTTTGATGATGGTTTCCAAATATTTACATCGCCACAAACTGCGGCAATCATTGCATTCCATGAGAATACAGCAACAGGAAAATTAAAAGCAGAAATTGTCGCAACAATTCCAAGTGGATGATATTGATCGTACATCCTATGGTTAGGTCGCTCGGAGGTCATAGTATAACCATAAAGCTGGCGCGACTGACCGACGGCGAAATCGCAAATATCAATCATTTCCTGAACTTCCCCCAAGCCTTCCTGAAGGGATTTTCCCATTTCATAAGAGACAAGCATACCTAGATAAGGTTTATATTCCCGCAGTCGAATTCCGATCTGTCGAACTGTTTCTCCCCGTTTCGGCGCCGGAACCTTTCGCCAATAGTTAAAAGCAGTTTGTGCTTGCAATATTATTTTTTCATAATCTGATTCGCTTGCCTGATGTACAGTTGCAATCAATTCACCAGTTGCCGGAGAATTTATTTTCAGCACACCTTCCGTTTTTGTACGGTTCCATTTGCGTCCTGAAGAAGAGCCGAAGTTAACCTTCTCAATACCGAGTTTACTTAAAAAGTTCATAAGAGTTTCCTTTCTTGCGGTTTAGTATTCTAAAAAAACTTTTGGAATATTTTAGGATACACCCCAAATGAGTTTTCCTTTGATTTTTTAAATCAAGGAATTAATTAGCTATTTTTATAACGATAACTTTATAAATATTCGCATGATAATCAAACCATGGATGCATAATTTTCACGTTTTGGTTAGTTGAAATTGCGGAAGGAATTTCATAACTTAGGAATAGAAATTTAACCGGTCATAAGATGTTAAAATTAAAAAATTTCAAAGCAGAAACCGGGTTCAAAGACCTTCGAAGCTACTTTGTCTCACGTTTTGAGGATGTTTTCTAACACCAACCTCCAATACCTCTTTTTTTAAAATATTTATCCTATTTAATAATACATACTATCCTGGAGGTTAATATGAATTCTACTATTCATAAGTTTGAAGATGAAATCATTGAAAATAATTTTAAGGTTACACCTGATAATGTTCATGCAACTCTATCAAAATATATGCTTGCCGATGGTTTCGATTTTGTTTTAGATATAGAAAATAGCATTGGAACAAAAATCATTGATGCTAGAAATGGCGAATCCTATCTCGACTTTTTTACTTTTTTTGCCTCTTCTGCGCTGGGGATAAATCATCCAAAAATTAAAAACGACTTTGTTAAGGAACAAATTGCGAATGCAGCGATTAATAAACCGTCAAATTCCGATATTTACACAGTTCAAATGGCGGACTTTGTAAATACGTTTGCACGGATTGCAAAGCCTTCTTACATGAAATATTTATTCTTTGTTTCCGGCGGAACGCTTGCGGTAGAAAACGGATTAAAAGTTGCTTTTGACTGGAAGGTGCAGAAAAATTTTTTGAAAGGCTATAAATCAGAAAAGGGGCAGCAAGTCATTCATTTTAAGCAGGCTTTCCACGGAAGAAGCGGATACACGCTTTCTCTGACCAACACCGAGCCAAACAAAATTAAATATTTCCCAAAGTTTAATTGGCCCCGTATTACTAATCCTAAAATCATATTTCCACTGGAAGAAAATTTAACGGCAGTAAAAGAACTTGAAACCAAAGCAATTAACGAAATTTATTTTGCTTTAAAAAACAATCAAGATGATATCGCCGCTATAATTATCGAACCGATTCAGGGTGAAGGCGGAGATAATTTTTTCAGGAAAGAATTTTTCTTAAAACTCCGTGAGATTGCCGATGAGCATGAAATCCTATTAATCTTTGATGAAGTTCAGTCCGGATTTGGTTTGACAGGAAAATTTTGGGCTTCCGATTATTATGTAGAACCCGATATAATTGTATTCGGGAAGAAAGCTCAAGTATGCGGAATAATGGTTTCTCCGAGAGTTGATGAAGTTCCCGAAAATTGCTTCCATGTTTCAAGCAGGATTAATTCAACCTGGGGCGCAGATTTAACCGATATGGTTCGTTCAAAATATATTATGGAAGTTATTGAAGAAGAAAATTTGGTAGATAATTCTTATCAAATGGGAAAATATCTTTTAGAAAACTTGCAGAATGTTCAAAAGGAATTTCCACAATTAATCAGCAACGCGCGAGGATTAGGGTTAATGTGCTCATTCGATTTGCCTACGACCGGACTTCGGAATGAATTTAAAAATTCTTGTTACGACGAGAAATTACTAATACTTGGTTGCGGAGAGCGTTCAATCAGATTCAGACCTCCCCTTAACATTACCAAAAGTGATATTAATGACGCCTTGACTATTATTCGAAATATTCTATTTTTGCTCTCGTCAAACAACTAATTATTTATTAACTACTTGCATGATGCGGCTCCAAATGGGAGCCGTTATCATTTTAAATTATCGGAGTTAATTTGCAAAATATGCTTTACATCGTCAGCACTCCAATAGGCAATCTTAAAGACATTACATTACGAGCATTAGAAATACTGAAGGAAGTCGATTTCATTGCATGTGAAGATACGCGAGTAACAGTGAACCTTCTTCATCATTATGAAATAAAAAGGGAAATGCTTTCGCTGAATGCGGTAAATGAAAATTCAAAAATTGATTCGATAATTAATAGAATTCTTTCCGGTGAAAGCTGTGCACTTGTTTCCGATGCCGGCACTCCTGGAATATCCGACCCTGGCAAGAGATTAATCGCATCAACAATTGGGAAAAATATTACAGTAGTACCCGTTCCGGGCGCTTCGGCGTTATTAACAGCATTAACCATTAGCGGATTACCTGCCGATTCATTTATCTTTGAAGGATTTATCCCTCAAAAAAAAGGAAGACAGAAAAAGCTTGCTGAAATTTCTCAGGAAGAAAGGGCAGTCGTGATTTATGAATCCGTTTACAGAATAGAAAAATTGATTAATGAATTAAATCAATTTATACCGGACAGAGAAATTGCAGTCTGCAGAGAATTAACAAAAAAATTTGAAGAGGTTTGGAGAGGGAAACCCTCTGAAATTCTCAACTCTCTTCCGGGAAAAACGATAAAAGGAGAATTCGTAATAGTAATTGCTCCTTCCAAATGGAAGAAAAATTAATTTATTCTTCGTTTTTGTAATCTACCAGAGATTTAACATCATACATTTTCAATTTATCTCTACCATTCAAAAAGCTCAATTCAATAACAAAAGAAATTTGGACAACTTCGCCCCCAAGCTTTTCGATTAAATTTGCGGCGGCAAGAGCAGTGCCTCCGGTAGCAAGGAGATCATCATGC
>JAJYSI010000334.1 GCA_021793635.1 Bacteroidota bacterium | reverse complement strand
ACCGGTTACTCGTCACTCTTTCCCTCGTCGACCATTTTTGTCACAACCAGGATCTTTTTCCACTGTTTTTTGCCTAAAATTTCCCCATTTCTACAAGGCTTCTGCCAAGCCTATAACAAGCCTCCACCAAGCCTATAATTCTTATCTAAAAATTGCTGAAAAAATTGTGTGACATAAATGGCACAGTCTCATTCAAATAAGTAAAACTTTGAACATATTTTTCTATACAGATCACTAACAGAAACTTTCAATAGAATGAGATATTAGTTTTGATTTTTGGATAGCTAAATTGGATGTATTATAAAACCGGAATATCAAAAGACGTAGCATTTAGAAATACCATTAAATTTAAAAACCTCTTCTATATTTCATAATTTTCTTTTATTTTATCATAATGCGTATTAGATCTATCATGCAATAATCACAAAGGAAAACTATCATGAAAAAAACCTCACTTTACCTTGCTCTTCTTTTCTCAATTACCATTTTTTCTTCACTTAAAGCTCAGAACGATTTAAGCTCAACATTATCACGGCTTTCATCAGGAGCAGCGCAAGCTTACGTAGGACCGGTAGTATCTGCTTTTGGTGCAGACTTAAACTCCGGCTGGGTTGATCGTGTTACAAGTTCTTCAATGCTAGGATTAAATATCCAATTTAAAATAGTAGCAATGGGCACCTTCTTCTCAAGCCAAAATCAAACCTTCTCTACTTCCTCTGCATTCAGATTTAATCGCGATCAGGCAGCTACAATGACACAATCTATTGTTAATCCACTCGCACGCAATGATATTGAAAATCAAATTATAAGTCAGGATTTTACAGTAGGTCTTTCTGGCCCAACTATCGTCGGAGATAAGAACCAATTCGTATCAGTTAATTTTCCGGGACATACATTTACTTCCTATGGTCAACAGTATACTGTTCCTACTCAAAATATTGTCACTCAAGTAAATGGTCTCCTTGGCAACTTACCCGCATTACCTTTAGCTGCACCCCAATTAACAATCGGAACTGTCTATGGCACTTCGGTATCACTTAGATACCTTCCCGATATTCAGTTAAACTCCGACTTAGGCAAATTCAGCTATTTCGGCTTCGGGATCCAACACAATCCTGCAGGCTGGTTTGGCGTCCCCCTCCCTGTTGACTTCTCAGTAGGCTTCTTCGTCCAGAATATGAAAGTAGGCAGCGTTTTCACTAGCCACGCAACTATGGTAAATATAAATGCAAGTAAAATGTTCGGCACAAGTCTCCTAAATGTTACCCCGTATGCCGGTATCGGCTTCGAGAATTCAACTATTTCAGTAAATTATAACCAAAACATTGATTCACCTGCCGGTCCCCAGCAAGTGAATATTTCTTTTGATCTTAAAGGTGAAAACACAACCAGATTTACACTCGGAGCCTCATTTGGATTAGCGATTGTAAATCTCAATGTGGATTACAGCTTTGCAAAATACAATACTCTAAGCGCTGGTTTAGGATTTAGATTTTAGCTAATAATTACTCCACAATTATTTTCCATCATGAGCCGTTGATTTTAACGGCTCTTTTTTTTTCAATATAATATTGAAACTTAAATCTTTGCCTGCCTGTAGGGAGACAGGTTCTTTATGTCAAGATATTTGAAATAATTTTCCATATTCCATCATACATATTCCATATTCCATTGCGGCTTGCCGTGCTATGCTTTCTTCCGCACACAATTCAAATTTGAATTACCTTTCATTTTGGGTAAATTTGCATCTAATTTAAAAAAAAGAAACTACACAAAATGCGTTATCCTTTTTCTGAAATCGAATCTAAGTGGCAGAAGTATTGGGAAGAATCTAAAATTTATAGAACTGACCTTTCCAACACAGATCACAAGCTTTATACCCTAGTAATGTTCATTTATCCTTCAGGCGCAAAACTTCATTGCGGTCATTGGTATAATTATGGTCCAACGGATACCTGGGCACGCTACAAGAAGCTAAAAGGATTTAACGTATTCGAACCTATGGGATATGATGCCTTTGGTCTGCCCGCTGAGAACTATGCAATCAAAACAGGCATTCATCCCTTCGACAGCACAATGACTAATATCAAAGACATCCGCCAGCAGTTGAAAAAAATGGGCTGCATGTATGATTGGGATTCTGAATTAATGACCTGTGTTCCTCAATATTATAAATGGAACCAGTGGTTATTTCTTCAGCTTTATAAAAAAGGTTTAGCATATAGGAAAAATGCCCCGGTAAATTGGTGCCCCAAGGACCAAACTGTATTGGCAAACGAACAAGTCCAATCAGACGGTACTTGCGAAAGATGCGGCACCTTAGTTATCCAAAAGAACCTAACACAGTGGTTCTTCAAAATAACTGACTATGCAGAAGAACTCCTCAAAGGACTTAATGAAATCAATTGGCCTGATAAAACAAAGTCAATGCAAAGGAACTGGATCGGCAAAAGTACTGGCACTGAGGTAAAGTTCAAGGTAGATAACAGCGATGAGACTATTACAGTATTCACTACAAGACCTGATACGCTTTTCGGCGTTACCTATGTTGTAATTGCACCTGAACATCCATTAGTAGACAAACTCACTACACCTCAATTCAAAGAGAAGGTTGCTTCATACAAGGATTCAATAAAGTCCTTAACTGAAATCGAAAGAACTTCAACAGTAAAAGAAAAAACCGGCGTACCAATCGGAGCCTACGCAATCAATCCGGTTAACGGCGAGAAAGTCCCGATCTGGATAGCGGATTATGCTTTGTTGACGTACGGAACCGGCTGCGTAATGGCTGTCCCCGCACATGACGAAAGGGATTTTGCATTCGCCAATAAATTTAATTTGCCAATTACTAAAGTAATTTTAGAAGCTGGTACTAAACCCGGAGATGAATTAAACTCGGCCTACACTGATAGCGGTGAGATGATAAATTCCGGCAGCTTCAACGGATTAAATTCCGATGAAGGGATAGAAAAAATCAGCGATTACCTTGAACAAAAAGATCTTGGTAGAAGAAAAACTAATTTCCGTTTAAGAGATTGGTTAATTTCGCGCCAAAGATATTGGGGAACCCCTATACCGATTATACATTGCCCTAAATGCGGCGAAGTTCCGCTCGATGAAAAAGATTTACCCTTAGAACTTCCTTACGATGTTGAGTTTAATCCATCAGGTGAATCACCTCTTGCATCAAATAAAAATTTTATAAATGTTATATGCCCGAAATGCGGAGTTGATGCAAAGCGTGATCCCGATACAATGGATACATTCGTGGATTCATCGTGGTATTATTTCAGATATTTGAATCCTAATTTTTCAGGTAAGATTTTTGACCAACAACTTACAGATAAATGGACACCGGTTGACATGTACGTCGGCGGAGCCGAACACGCGACGATGCATCTTCTTTATGCAAGATTCATTCATAAATTTTTAAGAGACCTCGGTTATACAAATTCTGATGAGCCGTTTACAAACTTGATCCATCAGGGAACAATAACTAACCAGGGTACGAAAATGTCGAAGTCCAAGGGCAACGTTGTTAATCCGGATAAATTCACAATAGAGTACGGCTCCGATGTATTCCGGCTTTACTTAATGTTCATGGGTCCTTATGAATTGGGCGGCGATTGGAGCGACAAAGGAATAACAGGGTCTGATAGATTTGTGCAAAGGACATACGAACTATTCAATCGCTTTCCTATAATTCTAGACAGAGTTTCCCCAAAATCTAAATTTGAAATTGTCGGATTGAACGGAGAAGAAAAATCTGTCTACAGAAAAGTAAACCAAACATTAAAGAAATATGACGAAGAAATAAATAACTTTAGATTTAATACCGCCATCGCAGCAATGATGGAACTCCTGAATGAACTTGCAAAGAATCTTGAAAAATGTTCGCTCGAAATTCAAGCTTATACATTAGAGCGGTTCGGCGTGATGCTTGCGCCGGTTGCACCGCATCTAGCAGAAGAATGTTTAGAGATTATTGGTCGAAAGAATTCTATCTTCAAAAATACTGTTTGGTTTGAAGCCGATGCCGAAGCTATAATTGAAGACGTTGCAAACATCGCAGTACAAATAAATGGAAAACTTAGGGCAACTATACAACTGCCGGTTAACAGCGAACAAAGTTATGTTAAAGATATTGTTTTCAAAGATGAAAAAGTAATCAAGTACGTCGATGGTAAACAGGTCGTTAAGGAAATTTTTGTGAAGAATAAAATTTACAACATAGTTGTTAGGTAAAAGGAATGAGACGCAGATTTTTTATGATCGGTTATGATTATGAATGAGAATTTTAAATATTCGGATGTTACTGAGCGAATTATAAAGGGATTTTTTAATGTTTATAATAAATTAGGAAGTGGCTTTTTAGAAAAGGTTTATGAAAAT
>JAJYSI010000007.1 GCA_021793635.1 Bacteroidota bacterium | reverse complement strand
ATTATTAATGGAAACATTGTTTAATTATAGGTATAAATGAGATTAATTGAGAGATAAACATAAGATAAGGGTATTATAAGGCTTGTTGAAGTGCATTCAGAGTGCATTGAGAGTGTATTCAGATTAGTTTTAATTTGTTTTCCCTTTTTGAATTGTATTGGAAGAATTCGCTAGTATCAGCTATAAAATTATAGGGCGTAAAGAAAAAGAAATAATGTTGTTCTATATCAAAATATTAAATTATAATTTTTGAATCAAGAAAGAAATAGAAATGTCGTAAAGCGCGCCAATCCGCAATGGAAGGGTTGTTAAGAAATATTACGCGGCGGAATCGACTGAAAAATTCAATGATTATTTTGGGTATTGAGCTTGTACATAGGATTTCTCCCCGCAAACGGGGCAGGCCCTCCGGTCGAAATGACATTTTGGAGTTGTGCAACAGCCTCGGACAGGCAGGCTCAGTCTCAATGACAAGGAGGAGCTGGGGGTTTTTATGCATAGGAGTCTGCGCCGGATCAGTTGGAATGACAGGAGAAAGAGAAGAAATAAAACAGATAATATGTTATGAGAAGAAGTGTAGTATAAAAAAGAAGAAGCTATCCCTTTAGATAGCTTCTTCCAATTTGATTAGATTAGAAAGTAACACTTGCAAGAAGAGCAAAAACTCCATTTTTAACATCAGTTCCATCGCTTGCTGCCGTTCCGGTCCCTAAAGAATATCGCAGCTCAATCCCCAAAGTCGTTGGGCCAACATTAAAACCGAGACCACCCCCGAACATAATGTTAAAATCAAACCCTTTTGTAATATTTTTTTGATCAGTCGTTGTGGTTTGTCCATTAAAAGTTACATCTACACTTGAGGCTACGTTAAAAGCAAAATCAGGACCGGCATAAAGATTTGCGCTTATAGGAGAACCCGGCGCTAAAGGAATATAAAACTTTAGAAGAACGGGTATTTCAATGTAATTTAACGAAAAGGTATAGCTAACACTTTGGGTTGTTCCAGATGCACCTTTCATTGAATATAAAACTTCGGGTTGTAAACCAAACATTGGAATGAAATTGTAGGTCATAAAACCACCAATAACCAAACCGGTTTTTGTCCCGGCACCGCTAGGTACGTCATTTTGTCAGGAGTTTAATTGCTTCATGATTTGCTTTAATTGTTTTATCAAGATCTTCTTTGGTATGCGCAGTTGAAATAAATGCTGCTTCAAACTGTGCAGGGGCGAGATAAATTCCGCGTATTAACATTTCATGAAAATACTTTCCATATAGTGCGGTATCTGATTTCACTGCCGACTTAAAGCTATCAACTTCGCCTTCGACAAAGAATAAGGTAGACATTGACCCCACTCTGTTAAACGCATAATTTTTTTTAAGTGATTTAAGATTTTCTTTTATTCCGTTTTCAAGGTAAGCAGATTTTTCTTCAAGCAGCGTATAAACTTCAGGATTATCTTTAATATAGGTTAATGCAGCAAACCCCGCTGCCATAGCCAATGGATTTCCGCTTAATGTTCCTGCTTGATAGACGGAGCCACTTGGCGCAACCATTTCCATAATTTCCTTTTTACCTCCGAACGCTCCAACAGGCAAGCCTCCGCCAATAATTTTTCCGAATGTAGTTAGATCGGGTCTAATATTAAAAATTTCTTGAGCGCCGCCGCGTGCTACTCTAAAACCGGTCATTACTTCATCAAATATCAAAACAATATTTTCTTCATCACAAATTTCTCTTAGTTCTGTAAGAAAATTATCCGATGCCCGGACGACTCCCATGTTCCCGGCAATAGGTTCAATAATTACGGCGGCAATATCATTTTTGCCGGTTCGGTTGGCAGATTTATTTTGAAGGATCAGTTTTT
This sequence comes from Bacteroidota bacterium, assembly GCA_021793635.1. The sequence goes on along the minus strand of JAJYSI010000007.1, from coordinate 21,932 downwards.
TGACTGAATCAATATCATTATAATCTGCAAGCAAAGTATCAGCTGCATTGCCTTTTGTGACTCCGGGGCTTGTAGGGATTCCAAGAGTTAGCGCTCCGGATCCTGCTTTAATAAGAAAATAATCCGCATGACCATGATAACATCCTTCAAACTTTATAAATTTTTCTTTGCCGGTGTAACCGCGTGCTGTGCGAATTGCGCTCATCGTAGCTTCGGTTCCGCTGTTTACCATGCGTACCATTTCGACGGATGGAACGAGTTCCGAAATAAGCTTTGCCATTTTTACTTCCAGCTCCGTTGGAGCGCCGAAGCTTGTTCCGTTCTCGACGGCTTTTAATAATGCTTCTTTAATGAACGGCGGATTGTGTCCGAATAAATGCGGTCCCCAACTTCCGATATATTCTATAAATTCATTTCCGTCAACATCGTAAATTTTTGAGCCTTCTCCTTTTGCTATAAACAAGGGGTTGCCGCCGACAGATTTAAATGCCCTAACGGGGGAATTTACTCCTCCGGGTATATATTTAATAGCTTCTTTAAACAGACTTTCGCTTTTGGATGTTTTCATATTTTTCCGTTTCTATATGTATAATAATTTAAGGCTAAATTTAATAATAATTTCAATTAAGAAATTCAGGATAATCGGAAAAATGTAGCTTGCAGGAATGAAAACAGATCCTGCAATTAAGATTAGACAAATGGAGTAATAGAATGTTGGAATAATGGAAAAAATAATCTATTCCATCACTTCATTTTTACAACCTGCCTGGCGGCAGACAGGTATTCGAAAGGTTGCATAACATCAAATAGTAATTAAAAATTAGAATGGTTATAATAAAATTAGAATAGGAGTTGATAAACAGTTGTTAAAGCTTTAATTTATCCAAAGTAATTTAAGAGTTTCATTATGAAAAATTTATTATTACACCTGGATTTTTCTAATTCATCCTCTTCCGCTAAAATTTATAGATTATCATTTTTTCTTTTTCTTGTTTTAATGAATTATAATCTAATTAATTTGTTTTCTCAAACAAAAAAGGAGCATAAAAAAATGGAAATCAAAATTCACAGCTCTTCGTTTAAGAGTGGGGAATTTATTCCTGCCAAATACACATGCGAAGGCAGCAATATTTCTCCGCAATTACATTGGACCGAAACAACAAATGGAATAAAATCATTTGCAATAATTTTAAGCGATCCGGATGCACCAGGCGGTGATTTTGTACATTGGATAATTTATAATATTCCCGCCAATTTGAAGGAACTTCACGAAGATGTTACTCCTTCAAGAAACATTCCTGACGAAGTAATGGTAGGAACAAATAGTTTCGGTCATGTTGCATACGGCGGTCCGTGCCCCCCTCCCGGAAAACCACATCGATATATTTTTAAGATTTACGGATTGGATACGATACTTCATCATCATCTCGAATCGGGACCGACAAAAAACCAGTTGCTTAAAGCAATGGAAGGCCATATTCTTGCCGAAGGAGAATTGATGGGAAAATATGAGCGCCGCAAGTAAAGAGGAGCTAAAAAAGTTCAGGTTCAAGTCCAAGTTTTTGTTGAGTTAAATTTTATTCTGCAACTTAAATTTGAAAAGACTTTACCCGGCGACTATTCAGGATCTATAATCTTTAACATATCTTTTTCAAGAGTTACTGTGGGCGATTCAATAATTCTTCCGAGTTCTTTACCACCACGATAAAAAATAATCGTTGGAACTCTTTCAATATCCAGGCTATCGGCTTCGTTGCCCTTTCCTTTTCTATCTCTACCGACCATAATCATGTAAACATTATCCGATGGATATTTCAGGAAATCTAAAATTTTGAATAAGCGAGGGACTTCTCTACGGCTGTCGCTGCACCATGTTCCCATAACCACAGTGATTTTTATATCATTCATCTTTCCGGATAACTTTTCAAGCGAAGTGGTATCAACATTATAAAGGTCGTATTCTGACTCAAACCACCAGTAAAAACTTGTATCCTTCAAAGCTTCCCGGTTGCAAACGCCGAGCAGCATAGGTCTGCCGGATAAAATATCGGTAACCACCGTATCTTTATTTTGAGCCATAGCTTTAAATCCTAAGATAAAAAAAAATGAGAGAAGGAAAACACTTTTCATTGTTATACCTATTTGTGAAGATTATTATTTCTAAGGTCAATACCCCAAAGGAGTTTAGTACGAAGCGTTTCAAAGTAGCTTGAAAACGAAGTGTGAACTAACTTAAGCGGGCGCGGGCTTTTTTTAATTTTTAGTTCAAGCGGAGGGGCAAATGAAAATACCCGCTGACCATCGCAGTTAACCTGGATTTCTTTATAAAGCGAATTTGCTTTTATTGAAATTTCCTCATTGCCGGGAAAAACTATTGGTCTTACTGTTAAGCTATGCGGAGAAATCGGCGATAAAATTATAACATCGGTTTTAGGGCTTACAATTGGTCCGCCAACAGAAAGTGAATAGCCTGTTGAACCGGTTGGCGTAGAAATTATCAAACCATCAGCGGCAAAAGTTGTAAGATATTCTGAGTCGACCGCAATATTTATATCAATCATTTTAGGCCAGCCGGCTTTGTCGATAACAAAATCATTTATTGCGTAAAGTTTTTCAAGGATATGTCCGCAACATTGGCTTTCAATGATCATTCTCTCTTCAATTTCGTAATTACCGTTTTTTATTTCATCAATAAAAATATCCATTTGGTTGACGTTAGCTTCAACAAGAAATCCGAGCTTTCCAAGATTAACGCCCAGCACGGGAGTATTGTGGAACTGTGCTTTGTAGGCTGTTGCAAGCATTGTGCCGTCACCGCCGATAGAAATAATTATATCCGAATTTTTACAAAGCTTGTCATCGTTTACAAAATTTGATTTGTTGGTTTTTTCAGTAAGGAGATCTTTCTTGACAAGTAAAGCTTCGCTGATAAGAAAACTCATTCCGTTTGCTTTAAGTTTTCTAACAAAGTTAGAAACAACTTCAACTACTTTGGGCTTATTTATATTTGCGATTATACCGATTGTCATTTTTATTCCATAACCCCATTGTTGTTATCTTTATTTTTGGTCTCCCAAAATTTACAATATTTCGTAAAAACATACGCTGACGAAAACACGGCGAGAATGAAACCCTGGATTCCATCTAAGAATCCCATTTTGAGGAAATACATTTTTATGAAAATGAAAAAGGGGCGAAGGATTATGTCTGAGACAGAGAATTTTTTATTCTTCTTAATCAACTCTTCTGCGGCGAGCGAAGTATAGTTGTTAAACTTTTGGAAATAATGTTTGATAGATGGGTCTGTGTAATGGAGAAGATTGCCGTTAAAGTTGCCTGTCTTTCCATCAACTATTAAATCTTCATGGACATCTTTTTGACTAAAGCGCGCAAATTTTTTATTAAACAATCTTGTTACTCTTCCGGGGTACCAGCCGCTGTGCTTAATCCAGCGTCCCAAGAAGTTCGCAAGTCTCGGAACGGTGTAAGCGTGAAACATATTAACTTTCTCTTTAAACTCATTCAATTCTTGAGCAAGCGCATCAGTTATAACTTCGTCGGCGTCAATCCAGAATATCCAATCGTTTGTCGTTAAAGAGAGTGCGTATTGTTTGGTCTGCGCGAAACCCATCCATCTTACGACTTCATATTTTATTTCCGGAAAAGATTTAACAATTTCTAAAGTTTTATCGGAAGAATTTTCATCCACCAAGACAACAATTTCATTAATGCAGCAAAGCTGGCTTTGCAGGCATCTTTTAATGTTTTGTTCTTCGTCCTTGGCGATTACGATAGAAGATATTTTATTATTGTTTTCCAAAAGAAATCGTAAATTGTTTAATTTAATTAGTTACTAATCTCACATTGTTTGAACCTTAAAAATCAAAATCGCATAGAAGTTTGATTCTTACTGGATAAAATTACGGATTATCCTGCAATAACAAAGTATAAAAATACGAGTAATTTTTTCTATATTTGTCGCTAAGAAACGAGCAATAACTATCCGGCGGAAATTATAAATGAATTCCATTTACAGAGGACAATATTCTGAAATCAAATTTCCTGGTTATGGATCAATTTAAAAAGCTTTTTTATTTGATTCGATCAAAAATCAACCCGGATTCGGTTACGGAGATGAGCTGGGTATTCATAGGACAGCTTACAACGGTTGTTTTGAGCTTTGTAATTGTAAAAATCCTTTCCAACATGGGTGCAGCTCAATACGGGATTTACACTTTAGTAATAACTGTTACCGCATTTTTCGGATTGCTCTTTTACGGTCCTGTGCTTCAGGGTTTTTTACGATTTTATTATCACTACCTTGAGAAATCACTCTCCAATATTTTCGTCAAACTAATTTACAGAGTTCTTTTGATATCAGGAATTATGCTTTTCATACTTGCGGTAGTGTTTTATTTATTCTCGCCACTATTCAACTTTCCATTATCTTCATTTTTCTTTTTAATTACCGGAATTTATGTAGTCACTTTTAAGGTAGATGAGTTTTTTAATTCTGTGTTGAACCTCGTTCGCAAAAGAAAAGAGAACTCAATCATTCAAGGTATTGAAAAAGCGGCGATTATAGCCTACCTGGTTTTGTTAAAACATTTTGATCTTTTAGAACTTAAAAATGTTTTTATTGCGCTGGTGTTTAATACAATTTTATTTGCGTTTATAAAGATAAAATTCTTCGAAAGATTTTTACCGGAAGAACCCGCACACGACAAAGCCTTTATTAAAGGTGCACACAAGGAAATGGGTACAAAACTATTCCGGTACGTTTTGCCTTTTTTAATATGGGGATTAAGCGGATGGCTTCAACTGAACGGCGAGAAATGGATTATCAACGGACTACTTTCAACAGCAGATGTAGGTATCTACGCAATAATGCTGGCAATAGTAAATGCGCTTGTTATTATTCCAAACAATATTATCTCCGAGTTTGCAACTCCGATTATCTTCAAGCAATATTCTGACCTTAGCAATGCCGAAAATGTCAGAATGGGCTTCCACTACATCCGTATAAATATGTTGATGATATTTGTAATTTCAGTTTTCTCAACTTTAGTTACATATTTCTTCGGGAAAGAATTAATCTCGTTAGTAAGCAATAAAAGTTACACGGTTTATTGGTACTTGCTTCCACTTTTATGTTTCGGTACAGGGATGTTCTTTACCGGACAAGCGCATACTGTTTTGGGTATGGCATTAAATCTACCCAATAAATATCTTGCTCCCAAAATATTGATAGGAGTGGTTTCGGTTCTATTAAATATTTTTCTCATAAAAAACCTTGGCATAAACGGAGTAGCTTATACAGCGCTTATTGCCGGAATTATTTATCTTATACATGTGGCTTTTATTAACAAAAGAATTATATCGGGCTTTAAATTTTCTTTAGAATAGAGAATACAAATTATATGAAGATAGTTGTCGCAATAATGAAATACGATTATGGCTATGAAGAACGCGGTTTTTCTTATGAGTATTACAACGTCTATTTACCTTTGTGTGATGTGTTCGGGAAAGAAAATGTTTTACTGTATGATTACTATTCAGAATACAAGCAAGCCGGCAAAGAAATGATGAATAAAAAACTTAGGGAAGTCATTCTTCGAGACAAACCGGATGTTGCAATTTTCTGTTTACTTTGGGAAGGGCAATTTGATGAAGAGATCATTTCATCTCTTAGGAAGTATACAAAAACAATCATCTATTTTTTTGATGATCCCTGGAGACAAAAGTTTGTCCGTCACTGGATAAAATATTTTGATTATTTCTCAACGCCCGATTATTATATGTTTCAACAATATAAGCTTGAAGGGATTAAGAACGTCATATATTCGCCATTTGGATTTAATTCATCCATCTATAAAAAATTGGATGTTGAAAAAAAGTATGATGTTTCTTTCGTCGGAGGTTATAGTCCCTTTAGAAACTGGGTAAAACATCTTTTGGAGAAAGAGGGAATAAGATTAAACATTTTTGGAAGAGGTTGGGGGAAAAGCGGCAGATGGATATCCCAGGATGAAATGATAAAGGTTTTTAACCAATCCAAGATAAATCTTAATCTTTCAAACTCAAGTAGTTATGATATTTCTTTTTTGATATGGTCTTTGCCATCATTTAAAAACATTAAACAGCTATTACTCCTTAAAAAAAACAAAGAGCAAGTTAAGGGAAGACATTTCGAAATTAATGCAAGCGGTGGATTTCAATTGAGCTACTTTATTCCGAGTTTGAATCAAATATATGAAATCGACAAAGAAATTGCCGTATACGAAGATGTAAGGCAGCTTCCCGGTGAGATTAAATTTTTCTTGAATAATGATGAGTTAAGAAATTCCATTGCGAACAGAGGTTACGAGCACTCTCTGCGCGAGCATACCGCACAGTTATACCTTAAAAATTTAGTTGAACAAGTCTTAAAGTAATCTGATGAACCTGCAAACTAATCCATCCGTTTCGGTAATAATCACAACTTACAACATGGAAAAGTTTATCGGGGAAACCTTATCCTCTGTTATAAATCAGACATATAAAAACTTTGAAGTTATTCTAGTAGACGATTCTTCTGAAGACAAAACTTTAGAAATTGTAAAAACGTACGCCCTCAAAGATGACCGCATAAAATATTTTATGATCAACCATGCAGGTCTTCCCTCGGTACCCAGGAATTTTGGAATAAGCAAATCCAATTCCGATTTAATTGCATTTCTTGACGGAGATGACTTGTGGGATAAATACAAACTTCAAGAACAAGTTATTTATTTTCTTAAGCATCCGGAAAAGAATTTTATATACTCGATGAGTGTAACCTTCGGAGAAGTAAATATTTTTTCTCCTTTCTATGAAGTTTTGCCTTTGCTTCATAAAGCAGCTAAAACAAGAGATGAATTAATTAAAAATGGAAATTCGATAACCTGTTCCACTGTACTTGTAAAAACAGAAGTAATAAAACAAACCGGAGGGTTTGATGAAGACCCAAAATTAAAAGCCGTTGAAGATTACGATGTGTGGCTGCGAATATCAGAGAAAGGTAGTTTCGGCTTTATTCCCCGCATTCATGCTTATTACCGGGTTCATAAAAACCAATCATCCGCAGATTGGCAAACAAAACAAGCACGCTTAGAATACCTTTCTGCTAAACACAAATTGAATTTACCTGCATATAGATTTTATCGAAATAAAAACATTTTTACCCGTCTTGCAAGAAATCTAGTTCACTACCTTACCTACTTGCGGGCTAAAAGTTCGTCCTTCTTTGATTCCAAAAATAAATCAACAGACTGGAATTGAATGCAACCGGTAAAGAAAAACATATTAATTGTATCTGTTGCAAATAGCTGGGGAGGAGGGGAAGAATTTTTATTAAGACTTTTTGAAAATGTAAAGGATTATAACTTCGTGTTCGTTTCGCCTCCCGGAGAATCTTACGGTATCTTTCAACAAAACAGTATCAAAGTAATTTTGATAAGAAGCTTAAAGAAAATATTTCGCAATGGAGATAGCTGGGCATTCATTTCAAAGATAAGGATTGCTTGCAATGTTTTTGCTTCTACATTTTTTTTAATAAGGGCAATTTTCCATTATAAAGTTGATTTCATATTGGCAAATGGCAATTTTGCTACCCTGCTGTCCTTACCTGCTGCGCTTTTGACTTCAAAAAAAATCTTAGTAATGCAGCATCTTATTTATAAAGAAGTATCAATTGAAGCAAAAATATTGAGAACACTAAATCGTTTCATTTTCAGAATTGTTTGTGTATCTAATTCAGTTGAAGAGAACGTTAGAGGCATTTTAATAAGCCGTTCACATAATAAAATCATAACTATTCGGCATGGAATTGAACCGCCGGTTTTTGACATGATAACAAACAACGGTCACAACAGTATCCGTGTCGGCATAGTAGGAAGCATAATTAGATTAAAGTCAATTGATACTATTATTGTTGCAGTAAACCGAATTTTGCCGGATAATAAAAATGTCTTTCTCAGGATATACGGCAATATCAGAAAGTCCGAACCAGATTCTTTGGTTTACGAAACTGAACTGAAGGAGATGATCAAAGAATCCGGAAATTCAGATAAAATCTGTTTTTGTGGGTTTGAGAAATCCAAACAAAAACTTTATTCAGATATTGATATTGTTATTAATTATTCTAAAATAGCGGAGGCATTTTCTTTTACTGTTTTAGAAGCTATGGCTTTTGGAAAAATTGTTATCGCGTCGGACATTGGAGGTCCCAAAGAAATAATTACAAATGGCTACGACGGCTTTCTCATTGCTCCTTCTGACGCAGAAGCGCTTTATCAAAAGTTGGGTTACTGTATCCGTAATTTTCATTCTGACGAAATGATAAGGGTGAAAAATAATGCCAGTAAGACCGTAGAAGAAAGGTTCAGTATGAAAAATTTTTCACAGCAGTATAAGAGATTATTTGACTCAGTATAAAATTAGAAAGAGACATTTTTGAAAACAGCAATTGTTCACGATTGGTTTGCAGGTTACGCGGGCTCCGAAAGAGTTGTTGAGTCGTTAACAAATATTTGGAAAGACGCAGATGTGTTTGTGCTTTTCAATTTGCTTACTCCGGAAGAACAAAAAATAGTTACTAAGGAAAAAATTCCTCAAACTTCATTTCTCCAGAACTGGAAATCGATTAGAACAAAGCACAGAAATTTTCTACCGCTTTTTCCTTACGCAATAGAACAGTTTGATCTTTCAAAATATGATCTAATAATTTCAAGCTCGCACGCGGTTGCAAAAGGAGTTTTGACAAATGCGAATCAGCTGCATATAAATTATTGTCATACGCCGATTAGGTATGCCTGGGATTTGACCCATCAGTATTTGCGCGAATCAAATTTAACGAAAGGAATAAAAGGAACTTTTGCAAAAGCAATTTTGCATTATATAAGGATGTGGGATGTAAATGCAGCAAACAGAGTTGATTATTTTATTGCCAACTCAAATTATGTTGCTTCAAGAATTAAAAAAATCTACAGGCGGGATTCTGCAGTAATTTATCCGCCGGTTGATGTTGAAAAATTCGGATGCGGAAGCCGAAAGGAAAATTATTATCTAACAGCTTCGCGTTTCGTACCTTATAAACGAATAGATCTGATAATCGAATCGTTTTCTCAAATGCCGGATAAAAAGCTAATTATTATTGGTGATGGACCGGACGAAGCTAAATTAAAACGCAAATCAACAATCAACATTGAATTTACCGGTTACCAACCATTGGAGAAACTGAAAAGCTTTATGCAAAATGCTAAAGCTTTCGTTTTTGCCGCAGATGAAGATTTTGGAATAATGCCGGTAGAAGCGCTTGCAAGCGGTACACCAGTAATTGCATTAAATAAAGGAGGAACCGCGGAAACAATTATCGATACCCAAACAGGAATCCTTTTTGAAAGCCAGACTGCAGATTCAATTAAAGATGCAGTCATAAGGTTTGAAAAATCACAAAACAATTTTGATCCCGTAGCGCTGAACAATTATGCGAAGCAATTTGACAGAAAAATATTTGAAAAGAAAATTTTAGACTTTGTATCAGATAAAGCAAAAGAGTTTTTCAAAGGTTAAATAATGGTAAACAAAAGATCCACATTCTATCTCAGACTATTTTCGGACCTTCTACTTTTAAATATTTCCTTTATCGTTTCGGCGATCCTTGCGCAGTCTCTTAAAATTTTACTCGCCCGTGAATATATGTTTGTGCTGATGATGGCACTTAATTTTATCTGGTACTTTTTTTCTAACGTAATAAATTTCTATGAAGATTTTACGACCAGAAATCTTTCTTACCAATTTATTAAGATTGTCAGAAATGTTATTGTGCAGGCGCTTGCGGCGATTCTGTTTATTTTCATAGTTAAAGAAGATTTATTTACAAGAAATTTTATAATTCTCTATTCCATTATGCTTATGGTTCTAATCAGCTTAAGAACACAAGTTCTTAAATATTTTCTCGGGATAATAAGAGGAAGCGAAAAAAACATTATAAATGTTCTAATAATCGGCGCCGGAGAAATCGGAAAGAATTTTTATAAAATGATTTCCGAGCACGAGGATTTTGGATTTAATTTTGTTGGATTTTTAGACGATGATCAAAGCGGAGCCAACAACGATATTATTGGTAAGTTAACGGATCTTGATAAAATACTTGTTGAAAAGACTGTTGATGAGGTAATAATTGCGCTTCCTATTTACGCATCAAACCAGCTTGATGATATTATCAAAACATGCAACCGGCGGGCAGTAAGAGCGAACATAATTCCGGATTATTTTCGCTTCGTTTCCAAAAAATTTCAAATCAGTATGATTGGGAACTTTCCTATTATTACGGTAAGAAGCGAACCACTAGGAGAGTTTCATTGGCGATTCGTCAAAAGAGCTTTCGACATAATCTTTTCTGTACTCGCAATTATATTTATACTCTCCTGGCTTTCTCCACTACTCATTGTATTAAACCGGTTTTTTTCATCCGGCGCTTTATTCTTTGTGCAAGATAGGATAGGCGTAAACAATCAAACATTCCATTGTTACAAATTCAGAACAATGTATGTGGATAATAAAAGTACTAATGAATATCAACCTACAGTTGAAGGAGACCTACGCATCACTAAAATCGGGAAGTTCTTAAGAAAGTCTAATATTGATGAACTTCCGCAATTTATTAATGTTTTCAAGGGTGAAATGTCAGTTGTGGGACCAAGACCTCACCCACTTGCCTTTAACGAAATATATGAAGGGATGGTTGAAGAAATAAAAATAAGAAGCTGGGTGAAGCCCGGCATTACGGGTTGGGCGCAGGTGCATGGTTTACGCGGTGATGTACCGGATTATGATGAGAATAAAAAGAGAACTATAAAAAGAATCGAATACGATCTTTGGTACATAGAAAATTGGTCGTTTTGGTTAGACATTCAGATCATTTTGATGACGGTTTGGCAAATGATTAAGGGAGAAACTAAAGGTGTTTAGAAAATTATCTTTGAATATTGAAATAAATGATTTTACAATTCACTTGACATTAAAAAGAAGCAAAACTAATTTACTTCAAAAGTTATAAAATATTTATTAGGCAATAACATGTCCTTAACAAAAAAAATTATACCGGCTGTTGTTTTTGTTCTTCTTTTCATTACTTCAATTTTAAATTTTAGCTGCAAGCCAAATTCTACCATCACACAACCAGCAAGCAGCGGGACAAATCAAACAAGCATAATAAGCGGACAGGTTATTAGCAGTACAACGGGAATACCGGTAGACAGCGCTATTGTCCAGGTATATGGTTCATCAGTTAACACAAGTATCTTTACCGATTCTCAAGGAAAATTTTCTACTTCGATTCAGCTACCCAGCAGTATAAACTTAACATTATTTATTACCAAGTCCGGCTTCAACCAAGACACAGTTGCCATAACTGTTACCGGTGGTACAAACTATGCATTTCAATCACCGATAAGCCTAACCCCTGTAAGTTCCGGGCAAAAGCCATCCGGCGATCCCGTAAGCATTTTTTTAGCGTCACAATCTTCGACAAGTATTGGCATAATTGGAAGCGGCTCGCCTGTAACCGCGACTTTAACATTTGAAGCTGTTGACTCATCCGGTACGCCGATAGATTTAAATCATTCTGTTATGGTCAATTTTTCAATCGGAGCGCAACCGGGCGGAGCAAGCCCAAGCCCTGTGTCGGTGCAATCAAATGATTTAGGACAGGCTTCCGTTAATATTACAAGCGGAACAAAAGCCGGTGTTGTTCAAGTTTATGCTTCGATAAATTTAGGTACGCATACAATTTATTCGCAGCCAGTTGCACTTACTATTTTTGGAGGACTTCCGGACCTAGCGCATTTTAGCATTATCCCGGCGTTGTTTAATTTTCCTGGTTATGATATTTTTAATTTAACGGATGCTATTACAGCCATAGTTGGCGATAAATATAGCAATCCTGTTAGACCAGGGACCGCCGTTTATTTTCAGTCTACTGCAGGAGTAATTGGCGCTTCGACAAATACAGATGCATCCGGTATTGGCTCTGTAATCTTAAGATCCGCTGCTCCGTTGGCAAACAATACCCAATATGGAACCGGTTTTGCAATGGTTACCGCCTACACTGCAGATGAAAATAAAAACATGATTTATGATTCGGTTAAAATACTTTTTTCCGGAATAGCGCAAAATCCCATTGTTTCCCCTACAACATTTGATATTCCAAACGGCGGCTTCCAAAACTTTACATATACAGTAAGCGATGAAAATGGAAATCCTCTTGCAAAAGGGACTACAATTAGTGTAGCTGTAAGTGGAACTAATGTTGCGGGTCAAGGTGATGTTGCAGTTACCTTGCCGGATACTCAAAGCAAAACTTGGACTCATTTTGGTTTCCAGGTTTATGATACTAACGATACTGTAAACGTTTCTGCTCCGGTATCAGTAATAATATCTACAAATGGACCGAATGGAAGTTCTTCTACGACTATTTATGGTACGAGCCATTAAGATGTTGTTTATGATACAAAAGAAAACATGTTATGAAAAATTAAATTTTCTTTTAATTGAAAATGAAAATGAAAAAAGCTAATCTAAAATATTGCTGTGAAGCCTCAAAAGCAGAATAGCTTTTTTCTACATGATTTTAAATAACATATAATAGGAAGAGTTATGATAAACAAACAAGATCTATTGGACGAGCTCAACGAAGAGGTCGAAGGAACACGCAGAATGCTAGAGCGAGTTCCGTTCGATAAGCTTGATTTCAAGCCATCCCCGAAATCTATGCCTTTAGGACAGCTTGCATTTATGACTGGCTCGATGACCGACTGGTTCGCGGATATCATAAAAGAAGATTTTATCGATGTTGCGAATTATAAACAACCTCCTAAACCACAGAACGCGAAAGAATTGGTTAAGGCATTTGACGATGGAATAAAAAGAGTTCAAAAAATGCTTGCCGAGATGGATGAAAAGTCACTTAAGGAAAATTGGGCGCTTAAAATGAAGGGTGAGATAATGATGAATATGCCGCGAGGCATTATACTGCGCCAGACCATCAATCACCTTGTTCACCACAGAGCACAGCTCGGCGTTTATTTGAAAATGAATGGTATTCCGCACCCTGCAATCTATGGTGCTTCGGGCGATGAGCACTGATTGAAAAATATTTGAAAGCCTTCCTTGAAGTCGGCTTATTGATTTTCCTATATTGCAGGTTTTTTAAATTAGGTTAAATTATGAAACAAATACAAGTAAACCTACTGCTTATTCTCAAAGAACGGTGAGTGAAATGATCGAATATTTTTTTAAGATGATAAGGTATAATGAATGGGCAAACAAAACCTCTCTTACAAGCATACAATCCCAAGGCTTAAATAATGAAGGAATAATGAAAATTCTTTCTCATATTCTACTAGCCGAACAGATATGGATGCTTAGAATGCAGAAAGGAGAATATGAAAATCTAAATTTTTGGAAAGTGCTGAGCCTTGGTGAGTGTTCAGAGCTTATAGAAGAAAATTCCTCGATCTATTTTTCGTATTTAAGTAAAATGAAAGAAAGAGATTTAAAAAAATAATTAGATATAAAAATAGCCAAAGAATAGAATTTACAAACACTATTGAGGACATATTGACACATATATCTCATCACTCTGCATACCATCGTGCACAAATAGCAAGAGAGATAAGAGATTTAGGTTTTAATCCCCCACTAACGGATTATATAGCTTTCTTAAGAGAGATTAGCAAATAAAAATTAGCCAACTCGATGTTTTATCATAATTACGCGGAAACGAACCGGCAACCTTTCTATTTTCAAAGCATCTTATTCTTAAATAATATTATAAAAAGTGAAAAAATGAAATCTGAATTGTTCAAAAAATATATTAAGTTCTTGCCGGTTTTAATTGGCGGAGGGCTTGGTTTTGCTTATTATTATTTCATAGGCTGCACTACAGGCAGGTGCCCGATACAAAGTAATCCATATATCAGTACTCTTTACGGCGCAGCAGTTGGGCTTATCTTTGCTTTCCCTTCTAAGAAAAAAAAGAAAAGCTGATTTAAGTTTATTCTTATTAAAGTTATTTATATTTTTAGCACGAATAAATTTTGTGAAAAATATCCGGGAATAAAACTATGGCATCAGACTTATTAGCGCACGCAGAAATACCCTCTACCGATCTCGACAAGAGTAAAGAATTTCTTCTAAAACTATTTGGATGGGAATTCAAACCCTTCGGCAAAGGATACCTTCTTTTTAACACTCACAAAGGTTTTACCCTGGGGCTAAGAAAAGTTGATAAGGTCTCTACCGGTGAAACAACTATTTTTCATGTAAGGGTAAAATCCATTGAAAAGCATTTAGGTAAAGTAAAAGAATTGGGCGGAGATATATTCCGTGAAAAAACAATTATCCCTGCAATGGGTGCTTACGCTTTGATAAAAGACCCTGATGGAAATATACTTGGATTGTATCAAACTAATTAGTAAAGGTTAAAATGCCGGGACAAGTTTCGATTTGTCCCGGTATCTTTCATCAAAATATTTTTGGGAATTATCATTTTAATCTACCCGCCATCATAAATTACTTACATCTTAATATATAAAGATGTTCATATTTTCTATAAACCAGAAGGGTTTGTTTTATTTAAAGAGCCACAGGAATTCACCGTAACCATCCTTTTCCATATCTTCTTTTGGTATGAACCTAAGCGATGCAGAATTTATACAATACCTTAATTTGGTCGGTGTGGGTCCGTCGTCAAAAAGATGTCCCAAATGTGAATTTCCGATTTTGCTTCGCACTTCTATTCTTTGCATTCCCAAAGAATTGTCATCTTTTTTTACCAGGTATCTTGGATCGATTGGTTGTGTAAAGCTTGGCCAGCCGCAGCCGGAATCAAATTTATCTTTTGAACTGAATAAAGGCTCGCCTGAAACTACATCCACATAAATTCCCTCTTTATGATTATTCCAATATTCATTTTGAAATGGTTTTTCGGTTCCATTTTTTTGAGTTACTTCATACTGAAGCGGTGTTAATTCCTTTTTCATTTCAGCCTCTGATAGTTTTTTATATTTATCTATTCCTGAATCGCCCCAAACACCTTTTATAAAATTTTCCCTTCCTGATGCCGACTCGTAAGCTTTGAATCTTACTGGATTTTTTTTATAAAAATGCTGTTGATTATTATCACACCAGTAACATCCACCGGCAAAAGTTGCCGTTTCCATTCTGCTATTTGACTGAGGTAATAATCTTGCAGAATCTCCCTTTGAATCTATTTTTGAACAGCTATTTATAAACAATGCGCTCATCAAATAAAATAAAATGTTAATCTTCATTCTTTATTCCTTTCGATTTTTCCGTAGAATAATATTTGACTACGGTATAAACCTACTTTGCAAAGTTCACGAAATGCTCACAATGAATAATAAGAAGATAAAATTTGATGTGCTGATTTATAGTGATCTTACTCAAGTTGACCGCCGTTGTGGGTAAGCCGTTAAAACGGCTGATTTATTGTGCTTCGAACAAGTAGCCCACGACTTCAAGTCGTGGGTTGCTTAACATAACATCTTATTTATTAACCGTTTCAACGGTTTTTAATATGTAAATAAAATTAGCTGTCAACTTGAGTGATTTTAAATAAGTCTAATACTTAAAATGTTTTATCGCCTCTCCTTTTACGCCGATTTCCGTCATAGCTTCTATTCCGATTTGAAGGTGTAGATCAGAGAAGTTTTTTGTAACCATATTATCTGATTCTTCGGTCTTGATTCCTTCAGGAACAAGCGGAGTATCAGAAACAAGTAGCAATGCGCCACGGGGAATGGCATTTACAAGACCCGCTATAAAAAGTGTGGCGGTTTCCATATCAATCCCGATTGTAAAAAGTTTTTTAAGGTAAGCTTTAAATTCTTCATCCCATTCCCATACGCGTCGGTTTGTTGTATAAATTACACCGGTTCTGTATTCAAGTTTGCGAGCAATAATTTTTTCCGAAACAAATTTATGAAGCTTAAAAGAAGGAAGAGCTGGAACTTCGGTTGGCAGATAATCGTTGCTCGTACCGTCACCGCGTATTGCAGCAGTTGGGAGAATAAAATGCCCGATTTCCGTTGAATGTTTCAAACCACCGCATTTACCGAGGAATAAAACTCCTTTCGGTTTAACAGCAACCAATAAATCCATTACCGTTGCAGCATTTGCAGAGCCAATTCCGAAATTAATTATAGTTAAACCCTCTGAGTTTGTCGAAGTCTGCATAGGTTTGCCAATTCCATTAACGTTGCACTTAAATTTATCTGCAAAGCTTGTAACGTAATTATTAAAATTCGTGAGAAGAAAATATTCTCCAAAATCTTTCAGCGGTGTACCGGTATAACGGGGAAGCCAGTTCTTAGCAATTTCATATTTTGTTTTCATAGGACTCTCTCAGAATAGAATTTTTAAGTGATTTAAAATATCGTTTATTCCAACAACAGTATTAAATTTACCGGCAAATTAAGAAATTCTTTTTTATTCAAAAAATTTTGGAGATGAACTCACTTGGAAATAAAGCACGATAAAGACAACCAGAGATTTTTTTCTATTGTTGAGGGAAGAGAATCTTATCTTCAATATCTAAAAGTTGACAGCGCTACTTTGGACTATTACAAAACTTATGTTCCAAACGAATTGCGCGGAAAGGGAATAGCCGGGAAAATTGTAGAGACAGCGCTAAATTATGCCCGGGAAAACAATTTAATGATTATTCCATCATGTTCTTATGTTGAAACTTTTATCGAACACCACCCGGATTATGATAAAATGGTAAAAAAATAGAGCAGCATTTACGCCGCTCTATTTTTCGATTTAACATTGAGAAAGATTTACTATTTTAGTTTTGCGCTCAAAGTCATTTCAACCGATGCCAGCGCTTTTGATACAGGACATCCTTTCTTGGTTTCTTCTGCAAACTTTTGAAATGCGGAGTTGTCAATCCCATCAACGCTTGCTTCTGTATTAATTTCAATCTTAGTAATTGTAAAGCCGGAATCGAGTTTTTCTATATGAACTTTATCCTCGGTATTGACCGAATTAACCTTAAATCCCGCGCTTGCCAAACCATTAGCAAGAGCCATGGAATAACATGCGGCGTGAGCTGCACCCAAAATTTCTTCCGGATTAGTTTGACTGCCGTTTTCAAATCTTGATGCAAAATTGTATGGTGTGTTTTTTAGAACCCCGGTCTCAGTTGAAATATTTCCATTCCCGCTTTTTAAATCTCCGTGCCATTCGGCAGATGCTTTTCTTATTGGCATAATTTATCCTTTCAGTTATTTTTTTGATTTTAAGTTAAACCTTTTTCATGGAAGATGCCAAAAGAATGTTTGATAACTTTCACATTAACTTGATAGGTTGTAAGGTTTGAATGCGGTGAAGCAATTCAGCAATCGCAAAATTTTGATGTTATGACGTAATAATATATTTTCAATATAAAATTGGAGAAGTGTATTGATTTAATATGTAAAACGATCAATAAAATTCCCGGAAACAATAATGTACTTTAAGCCGGTTTAACTTTATCTCCTTTCTTTTTTTAAAGAATAATATTGGTGAAATATAATAATGATAAAAAAAATTCCTAAACAAGTACTAATTCTCGGTTTTGTTAGTTTATTTACGGATATCGCTAGCGAAATGTTATATCCTATCACCCCGATATTTTTGACTGCCGTCCTCGGCGCTTCAATGGCTACGGTTGGGGTGATCGAAGGTTTAGCTGAATTTATAGCCGGTTTTCTTAAAGGATATTTCGGACGTCTTTCAGATAAATTAAAAAAGCGCTCTATCTTTGTTACCGCCGGTTATGGGCTTTCCGCGATATCAAAGCCACTGCCGGGGATTTTTCCTTTTATACCTACGGTAGTGTTTTCAAGAGTAGCTGACCGTGTTGGAAAGGGAATGCGCACAGCTCCGCGTGACGCTTTACTTGCCGCAAATGCCGATGGAAATACCGGCGCTGTTTTTGGATTTCATCGAGGTATGGATACGCTTGGCGCTGCGCTTGGTCCATTTGCAGCCTTAATTCTTCTTCACTTTTATCCACATGATTATATTCTAATATTTTTAGTGGCTTTTTTTCCTTCAGTAATTGCTGTTAGTTTTTCTGCATTTGTAAAGGATAAAATTGTTGAAAGAAAAGTTGCGCCAAAGTTTAAGTATCTTGAGTTCTGGAGAACTGCACCTGCTGAATACAAACATTTAATCTATCTTATTATACTTTTTTCGTTTGTAAATAGCAGTGATGTTTTTTTGATACTTAAATCAAAAAATATTTCTCACTCCAACACATTGGCTATAATTGGCTATATTTTTTATAATCTTATATATGCGGCTTCATCTTATCCTATGGGTAGGATAGCTGATCGTATAGGGAAAAGCAGAGTCTTTATAATAGGAATATTTATTTTCTCTCTAGTATATTTTGGTTTTGCTGTTTCACCAAATATTAAAATAGTTTGGGCATTGTTTGTATTATATGGGATTTATGCGGCATCTACCGAAGGCGTTGCAAAAGCCTGGGTATCCGATCTTATACCGGATGAAAATCGCGGATCAGCAATCGGGCTTTTAACTATGCTTTCAAGTTTTGCATTGATGTTTGGTTCTTTTTTTACTGGAGTTTTATGGGATAAATTCGGTTCTTCTGTCCCCTTCCTAATCTCCTCAATTGTTAGTTGTTTTGTGGCTTTGATCTTTATATACTTAAAAAAGAGCTTATTTTTAAGCAGAGAATAGATTGAAAGCAAAGAGTTAGGATGAAAATCTTAGCCAACAAGACACAAAATCTTAACAAAGTTTTCCTTCGCGAAATCTTTGTATCCTAGAGTCTTCGTGGAGGTTCTTTCATTTCTGCATAAGATGAATTATATAATAAATTCCAACATAACTGAATAATACAAGCAGTTTGCTGCTATCTTAAAGACTTCAATGTATTAAGCCATTTTCTTATCTTTAGTCTTAATTTTTTAGAGTAGTATATGAATAATTTTAAGGAAGTTGCCGTTGTTGCCGTTAGCGGAGGTATGGATAGTTGTGTTTCGGCAGCCATTGCAAATCAAAATTATGAGCTTGCATTCGCCCATATAAATTACGGGCAAAGAACAGAGAAACGGGAATTAAAATCTTTTAACGACATTGCCGACTTTTACGGCGTGGATAAAAGATTGATTATTGATTTTACTCATCTCGCCGAAATCGGCGGATCATCTTTGACGGATAAAAATATTGAGGTTTCAAAAGCAGACTTGTCAAATGAAGAAATTCCTTCTTCATATGTCCCTTTTAGAAACGCTAATATCCTTTCAGCCTGTGTTAGTTGGGCAGAAGTTCTAAATGCAAGTAAGATTTTCATTGGAGCTGTTTATGAGGACTCTTCCGGTTATCCCGACTGTCGCCCTTCTTTTTTTGATGCTTTTGAAAAAATGATTGACGAAGGAACTAAAACATCAACTAAAATTAAAATTGAAACTCCCATCATAAATTTATCTAAAGCAGAAATTGTTAAACTAGGAATTAAACTTAATGCGCCGCTTAATCTAACATGGTCTTGTTATCAAAATGAAGATGAGGCCTGCGGCGTTTGCGATAGCTGCGCTTTAAGGCTGCGGGGCTTTCAAATAGCCGGCATTCAAGATCCTATAAAATATAAAGTACGTCCGGAGTATCGCTAAGAAATTAAAAGTTTTCATTTGAAATTGTGATATTTATTTTTTCATTGAATCGAGGTTAATTTGAACGAGAAAATTAAATTGTTGGAGGTATTTGATAATGCTTATCCAAACAGAAATTATACAGTAATTCACACAGCGCCGGAGTTTACATCCGTATGTCCCAAAACCGGGCAACCTGATTTTGCAGCAATTACAATTAAATATATTCCGGATAAATTATGTATCGAGCTAAAATCGTTAAAAATTTATTTAAACTCATATCGCAATGACGGAATTTATTTTGAAAGCGTAACTAATAAAATACTTGACGACCTCGTCCAGGTATGCAAGCCGCGTTACATGATTATTACGGCTGATTTCAATGTCCGCGGCGGTATTTTATCAACCGTGCAAGCAGAATTTAAGGACACTAATTTTAATATCTAATTTCCAAAAAATATGACTTCAACAGTGAACATCAAGCAGGAATTTATTCGCAAGAGGGACAAACTTTTCCATGATCACTTAAAGCAAATGGATGCTTTGAGATTTAGTATGGATTACAGCCTCCTCGTTGAAGAACATATTAGGACTTTAGCGGGTTCTAAAAAATATAATTTTATTCTTGCTTCCGCCGGAAGTTTTAGCAGGAGAGAACTTTCTCCTTTTTCGGATATTGATATAATTTTTATTACAGGTTCCGTAGAAGAAAATTCAACAGAAATTGCACAGCTTGTAACAAAGTTTTGGGACAATGGAATCGAAGCCTCCCATACCGTAAGAGAATTTTCAGACATAAAAAAATATCTCGAAGAAGACTTACACACATTTACTCAATTTTTCGAAACCCGCTTTCTACTCGGCTCAGAGAAGATTTATAAAGAATGGAATAAAATTCTTTTTTCTATGATGCAAGGTGATGTTAAAGTTAAGCTTGTTAATAAATTGTCCAGCGACATTTTCCAACGGTATGAAAAATTCGGCGATTCTCCAAAGGTTCTTGAACCAAACGTTAAAAGTACTGCCGGCGGCCTTCGCGACTTTCAAACTATCGAATGGATTTATGTCCTAATGAATGGTATGCTACTAAATAAGCAGGCGGAAATTACTCAAGCCGAATCATTTATAAATTTACTTCGTGAAAATAATTATACAACTCCGAATGAATGTAAGCGACTTCTTGACAGTTATAAGTTGATAATGACCGTAAGGAACCTGCTTCATTTAATTTCTAATCAAAAGAATGACCGTTTTGAATTTAGCGCTCAAAAAAAAATATCGGGAATGTTTTATCATCAAAAGGATTCTCTTGCTGTTTTTATGCGCGAATATTTTACTGCTGCTAATATTATAAACCGCTTTTCAAAATCAATGATAAAAAAATTTCAAGAGGAAATCTCTAATCCGCTTCCGGATTCTCTATCAATAGAGCTTGACGATAATTTTATTTTGAAAGGAAAAACAATTTCACTGAATGGGAAAAACGAATTATCCGGTTCCGATATTTTACGTGCATTTTACTACCGAGGATTTTACAGCGCTCACTTTGATGAAAATCTCCGTTCATTAATTGTAGAGAAGGTCGAAAATTATGGCAACGGTAGCGGGCTTGAAATAGAATCTTCTACTTTTTTTAGAGAAATATTAAAGCTGCCTAAAAACGTAGGACAAACCTTATCCGTTATGAACGAGTTGGGCGTGTTAAAGGCTTTTATGCCTGAATTTGGTGAACTAATCGGGTTTCTTCAGCATGGTGTTTACCACTGTTACACCGCAGATGAGCATACTTTAATGACAATTCAAAATTTGGAAAAGCTGGAAAAAGATCCTTCGCCACTTGGAAAAATTTATAACAATATGAAGGATAAAGAATTACTGCATCTTGGCTTGCTGTTTCATGATATCGCAAAACCTGTAAATATTTCCGGGCATGAAATTATCGGTGCTGAAATGGCGGCTTCAATAATGAACCGTCTTGGCTATAGTGAAGAAGAAATTGAAAAGGTAACTTTTCTTGTAAAAAATCATCTTGCCATGGAGCAAGTCGCTTTCCGGAGAAATTTAAATGATCCGGAAACTTTGAATAACTTTACTTCACGATTTGATTCACTTGAAAAACTGGACTTACTATATTTGGTCACATACGCAGATCTCTCCGCCGTTAATAATGCTGTGTGGACAACTTGGAAAAGCGATCTACTTGCTGAACTTTATAAAAAA